>JAUXJX010000282.1 GCA_030624545.1 Bacteroidota bacterium
GCCTTGTGTTTGCTCCGGCGACATGTAAGCTACTGTACCTAAGGTCGTCCCTTCTTTGGTGAGCATCGTTCGGCCCGCTAGTTTGGCCAGTCCAAAATCGACAATCTTCACCTGCCCGTCTTCAGTTATGAGAATATTGGCCGGCTTGATGTCGCGATGGATGATCTCTTTGGAATGGGCCTTGGTCAAACCGTTGGCAACTTGAATCGCGATGTCGATGGCCCCGTCAATCGCCAGCGGCCCACGCGCGATTTTTTCTTTGAGCGATTCGCCGTCATAACAAGCCATGGCGATAAACATCTGGCCATCTTCGGTTTCATCGATTTCATAAATGGTGCAGATATTGTTATGGTCCAGTGCCGATGCCGCTTTGGCTTCGTGGATGAAGCGCTTCTTTTCCTCTTCGGATTGGCCTAGGTGAGGAGGCAAAAACTTTAAGGCTACGAAGCGGTCGAGTTTGTTGTCCTGAGCTTTGTAGACCACGCCCATGCCGCCTCGGCCAAGCTCTTCCAAAATCTTGGAGTGTGAAATCAGCTTACCAATCATAACCCAGCTCTTTCCTTGCCGACCTGTCCGCCGTCTTTTTGGTGGATCATTTCTCCAAACCCATTTTTTGCAGCAGCTCGGTAAACCGGGGGTCGGAGCGGAGCCCATCAAACTTTGGCTCCACTTTGAGCCAGGGCATCCACACACAGGAGTGTTCCTCGTATGCTTTTTCCAACCATGCGAAGGCCTTCTCCTTATCACCGAGGGCGGTATGTATGTTTACCAGAAAGGCGGGATCGACGTACTCTCGTTGTGCGCGCTCCTCTAATTTCCGAAGAATTTCCAGCGCTTTCACTTTGTTCCCAGCCACGGCATAAGCATAGCCAAACTCTGCCCGGAAAGCCGGCCAGCTTTCCGCAATGTCTTCGGACTTTCGTAATTCAGCCAGCGCTTTCTCAGGCATGCCATTTTCGGAGTAAGCCATTGCCATGCTCCAGACCGCAAAAACGAAATCCGGGTCCATTTCCAGAATCTTTTTATACTGTGCAATCGCTTCCTCGTAGCGGCGGGTGAAGTAAATCGCCCACCCCAATTCATTATTGAGGATGAGAGAAAGCGGATCGAGCGCCAGGGCTCGCTGCGTTTCCGTTATAGCATCCTCGACCCGTCCCATGGCCTGCAAATAGTGACTATAGAAATGGTAGCCATCGGCGCTATTTGGATTGAGCTTTAATGCTTTCACAAACGCTTTTTCCGCTTCCTGCCAATTCCATTCATAAAACATTTGGTAAGCTCCCCAGGACAAATGGGCCTCAGCAAGCTCGCTGTCAGCCTGTAAAGCTTTCAAGGCAGCAACTTTCGCTTTTGGCATCACCTCATTGGGAGACATGAATCCATCAACGGCGAACTGGATATAGACAAGCGCTAATCCGGTGTATGCAAGTGCGTGATTCGGATCTTTTTTGACGGCCACATTGAAGTAGTCAACGGCCTTCTGAAAACCTTCTTCCGTATATTTGTTCCAGTGAAACCTGCCTTTAAGATACGCAATATGAGCATCTGGATCAACCTGCCGTTGGCGAGTTAAGTGGGCCTGCTCTTCAGGGGTGAGCTTGATCTTGATCTCCTTAGCGATTTCCCGGGCCACTTCGCTTTGTAAGGCCAAAACATCGCTCAAATCTCGCTCGTAACTCTTTGCCCACAGATGTTGATCCTTTTGAGCATCCAGCAATTGCGCCGTAATCCGGACGCGTTCCCCCGAACGCATGACCGACCCCTCAACCACCGCATCCACATTCAACTCTCTGGCGATCTCCGGCAGCGCTTTTTCTTTGCCTTTGTATTGCATCACTGAAGTACGCGAAACCACACGTAGAGCACCTATTTGTGCCAGCTCAGCAATCAAAGCCTCGGTCATACCGTCGGCAAAATACTCTTGCTCGGGGTCACCGGAGAAATTTTCCAACGGCAGAACTGCAATTGATTCTATCTGGCGATCGCCATCGGTAAATCGATACGAACGGCTGACGATTACAAGGAGCGTCAGAAGCAAGGCTGCGAGAAAACCATACAGCAAGGTTCGTGTTTTCTGTGGGCGTCCGGTCAGAGCTGGCTTCGATTTCGGTTGAGTCGAGGAGGATTCAAGGCCTCTGGCTACAGCTCTCAAATCGACCAATATTTCATCCACAGCTTGATACCGGTCGCCCGGATCTTTGGACAGAGCCTTACTCACCAGCCGCTCTAAGTCCATCGGCACACCAGTGCGCAGACTGGTGACCGGCTCTTGCTCTTCGTTCATGATCGAATACATCACAGCTTGTTCGTAGTCACCCTCAAACGGCTGTCTTCCTGTAATCATTTCATAAAGCACCGCTGCCAGCGCCCAGACGTCCGTACGATGGTCGACGTTTGACCCTTGTGCCTGCTCTGGCGACATGTAAGCCACGGTGCCTAAGGTCGTCCCTTCTTTGGTAAGCATCGTTCTTCCTGCCAACTTTGCCAGACCAAAATCAACAATCTTCACCTCCCCGCGATTGGTTATGATGATATTAGCAGGCTTAATGTCTCTATGAACTATATTTTCTTCATGTGCTCTGGATATACCCTGTGAAATCTGAACTGCTATATCCAAAGCCTCATCCAATGGCATCGGCCCACGTTCGATCCTCTCCTTCAAAGATTCGCCTTCATAGCAGGCCATAGCGATGAACATCTGCCCATCTTCCGTTTCATCGATTTCATAAATCGTACAAATATTCGGATGATCCAACGCGGAGGCGGCCTTGGCTTCCTGGATGAAGCGTTTCTTTTCCTCTTCGGATTGGCCTAGGTGAGGAGGCAAGAACTTTAGGGCTGCGAAGCGATCGAGCTTGGTGTCCTGAGCTTTGTAGACCACGCCCATCCCGCCAGCGCCGAGTTTTTCGAGGATTTTATAATGGGAAATAGTTTTACCAATCATTCATTTCCTCCAACAATACGACGCTTCACTTCTTCGGACCAGTTCAATACTACATGTAACTTCGTTGGCACCGACTCCTTCTCGCTGCGAATCATCAAGAACCGACGGCCATCATTGGTGATATCGTAATTGGCTGCAATTCTATTGGTCGCGAACTGTCCTTCAAAAAGCAATTCCGGTTTAGCTGCTGTAAACACCGGGGCCGTTTCAACTTCGACACTCATCATTTTGTCTCCATTTCGATAAAAGAGCTTATGTTTATCCGGAGCCCAGAGTGGCTCAGTCCCACCCCCGGTCGAAATTTGTTCTTTACCTGCGAGGTCACCGAACGTCCTAACATAGACCTCATATCGGCCTGACTCATCAGACTGGTATGCAACCCATTTACCATTGGGGGAGAAAACAGCCCCGGTTTCGCTGAATTTGGTGTTAAGCCAAACTTGCGGTTTACGAGTCTCCAGAGAAAGGAACCAGACGTCAAATTTGGTGTTGGGATTTTCATCTGTGAAGAGCAAGAGCCGAGCGTCTTTGGACCAACAGGTTGGGAATTGAGCATAAGCCATCGTTACAAGTTGTTCTTTCTCGCCGGCTCCATCAGCGGATTTCCAAAATAGGCCAGGCGGTTCCTGAGTTGTGGCAGAAGCAAAAGTCACCTTCTTCCCGTCGGGTGTCCAGATCGGAAATAGGTCGGTCTCGGGATGAAAAGTAAATCGCGTGGAAGTACCACGAGCCAGTACACAAATCCAGACATCCACGTTCCCTGTCTGTTGATCAATTATCGAAACAGCCAACCTCCGATGGTCAGGTGAGAGACGAGGGAATAAATAGGTTTGCGGCGGTAAAGGTAAAGCTAAAGTCTTCCCCTGGCGATCCACCCACACGAGAGAGCGCTTTGGCCAGGCCGTATTACCAGGAAGATAAACGAGTGTGCCGTCATTCGATAGGCTAAACTCTGCTCCCCGCATCGTCAGAACACCTTCGAGAACTTGCACTGGGGAACCGTTTATTTGCAGTCTTTCAAGGTCAAAGGGTACAGCATATAACGCACCTGCCCGGGCGTACACCAGGTGGCCCGTAGAAAGGTAACGCGGGTTCGTCCCTCCAATTAAAAGCGTTCGCCAAGCACCAGTCTTAAGCGAAAGAGCGGCGATTCTTGTCTCATTCCAACTACCACCCC
>JAUXJX010000225.1 GCA_030624545.1 Bacteroidota bacterium
AGATCAGGTAACATAAACCTGCCATTTCTTGAGCAGGTTTTTTATTGAAATGAATATCACACATTTTTTCACATACATACAGGTTTTGCATGGCGATGAACCGATATCAATCCAGATTTCATCGACGCTGGTACAGATCGACAATTGGAATTTCCTCATCGACACTGGCTTTGTCGACCAGAGCGATGTGGTTTATTTGCTGAACAAGCTCGGCGTTTCTGCTCACGGCATCCACTATATCCTGAATACCCACATTCATCCGGACCACGTTGGCGGGAATCAACATTTTCCCCAGGCAGAGATCTATTTGAGCGAAAAAGACTATGTATTTCAAAGGGATTATATGAATGCCATTACGAAAGCGGAACATGCCCCGTTATGCAACGTGGTCAAGACATTTTACCCCCAGTTCAATGAGAATCAGTTGGAGCTATATGCAAGGCTCTCCGCCCAGATGGCCGCTCACTGGAAAAACGATCTGGTTGGCAATTTGGAGCAGACCCATTACATAGAAGAGGACTGGCCCTTTGACTTCATAGATGTCGTGGAAACTCCAGGACACTCTATTCAGCATTACAGCTTTCGCGTGAATACTCCGGGCAAACCATTCCTGGTTGCCGGAGATGCTCTTCCAACCAAAACTTCTTTCAGGCAGAACAAATTGGATTTCCCCTATTGCCACGACGCGGGCTTATATCTTGAAAGTCAGAAAAAGATCGGAGAATTTCAGGGGATTATCGTGCCGGGACATGACAAGCCTTTTGACACGGAGACGGGCGAATATCTAGAAGAATACGATGCCGGCGGTGTGGAGGATAGCAAAGGCCACCATGAAGATCTGATTTGAGTTTGACTACCTCAATTTCACAAGAGCGCCCCTCAAGAGCTCTTCAACAGATTGGCAATATCGGTCAGAATCTTCTTGGCGTCACCAAAAACCATCATGGTTTTTTCATCGTAAAAGAGCTCGTTGTCCTCTCCGGCAAATCCCGGGCTTAAGCTTCTCTTCACAATCATTACCGTGCCGGCATGATCCACATTCAGGATAGGCATGCCATAAAGGACGCTCTCCTTCTTGTAACGGGCCGCAGGGTTAACGACATCATTCGCCCCCACCACCAGCGAAACATCGGTGTTCTGAAAATCGTCATTGATGGCGTCCATCTCATAAAGGTCATCATACGGAACGTTCGCCTCGGCCAGCAGAACATTCATATGTCCCGGCATCCGGCCCGCAACCGGATGGATGGCATAGCTAACCTTAACGCCATTGTCGCTCAATAGTGAGGCCGTCTCTTGCATGACGTGCTGGGCTTGGGCGGCAGCCAGGCCGTATCCGGGAACGATGATCACTGAACTGGCGTTCTCCAATACCACAAGGGCATCGTCAGGTGTATAACGCGTCACGTGTTTCTTTTCGCCAACGGGACCCATACCCTCCGCAACCCCGACCTTGCCGAATAGCACATTCGCCAGGCTGCGGTTCATGGCAACACACATGATATTTGTCAGAATAAGACCTGACGCTCCAACCAGGGCGCCGGCGATGATCAGAACATTGTTGGAAAGAACGAAGCCTGTCATGGCAGCTGCCATGCCGGAATAGGAGTTTAGCAGTGAAATAACCACCGGCATATCGGCCCCGCCGATGGGAATAACCAACAAAATACCCAGCGCCGCTGCGATGATGGCGATGACGAGTAAAGGATTCGCGACAGCAGGATCCAAAACAAAGAGAGCGCCCAAAACAGCCACAACGACAAAAAGGAGAATGTTCAGCAGTTGCTGCATAGGAAAGGAAACCGGCGCGCTCTTCAAAAAGCCCTGCAGCTTGCCAAAGGCGATGAAACTTCCTGTAAAAGTGACCGTTCCGATGAGCAAACTCAGCACCAACGTGATGCTCACATTGATTTCCGGTTGTCCCACCATGCGGAAAAACTCAGCCATCGCAACCAGTGCGGACGCGCCGCCGCCAAGTCCGTTGAAAATCGCCACCATTTGCGGCATTGCCGTCATCTGGACTTTTTTTGCAGAATATGCCCCGATTGCGCCGCCGACGGTCACACCGACAATGATCAGGGTAGGATCGATAATGTCCTTGTCAAAAAGCGTAACTACAATGGCCAGGAGCATGCCGATACTGGCCAGAATATTTCCCCGCCTTGCGGTTTTGGGGGAGCTGAGCCCCTTTAGACCGAATATGAAAAAGACTGCCGAAACCAGATAGGCTATATTTGCGAGATTTTCCATTTAAGACTATCCTCGGGTTTTATCCTTTTTGAACATTTCCAACATGCGGTCTGTGACCAGAAAACCGCCTACTACATTAATGGTGGCGAAAATGACGGCGATCAGTCCCAGAATCGCACTTAAACCTGTCTCCCCCGCTCCGGCGCTGATCAAGGCCCCAACAACAGTAATGCCGGAGATCGCATTCGACCCGGACATGAGCGGAGTGTGTAGCAGCGGCGGAACTTTTGTTATTACCTCAAAGCCGACAAAAATGGCCAGCACAAAAATATATAATGAGACTAGCAATGGGCCAATCATGAAGTCACTCCTACGTTTGACATGGACTGTTTGACGTACTCGTTCAGCAATTCCCCGTTTGAACACAGGCAGGCGCCGCGTGTGATTTCATCTTCAAAATCCAACTTGCGGTCTTCCGCCTGGTACAGGTGCTTGACAAAATTGGTGACATTTTTTGAATACATCTGGCTGGCATGAGTCGGCATGGTGGCTGCAAGGTTGATAGGAGCGTAGATCGAGACGCCGTACTTCTCGACCAGTTTGCCCGGTTCGCTAAGCTCACAGTTGCCGCCCTGTTCAGCCGCCAGGTCTATAATCACTGATCCCGGCCTCATGGTTTTGACCATCTCCTCGGTGAGGAGAATGGGCGCCTTCTTGCCAAATATCTGGGCCGTCGATATGACAATATCCGTCTTGGGCAGCCGCGATCCGATTGCTTCCAATTCCTTCTTGATGAATTCCGCGGAAACTTCTTTGGCATACCCGCTGTCTGTTTCTACATCCTCGGGAAGTTCCATTTCTACAAAGCGGGCGCCCAGGCTTTCGATTTGTTCCTTTACCGCGGGCCGCACGTCAAAGGCTTCGACTTTGCCGCCGAGCCTCTTGGCGGTGGCAATCGCCTGCAGCCCGGCGACGCCCGCCCCCAAGACAAATACGCCGGCGGGTGGAATCGTCCCGGCAGCAGTCATCAAGAGAGGAAAGAACTTGCCGAAATACTGCGTGGCAACCAAAACAGCCTTGTAACCAGCCACCGTGCTCATTGAGCTTAACACGTCCATACTTTGGGCGCGCGTGATGCGCGGCATAAATTCCATCGAAAAGGCTGTGATCTTTTTTGCCAGAAGCTTTTCTACTAATTCTGTGTTGGTGGTTGGCGACAGCATGCCGACAAGCGTGCTTCCGTCCCGGATCATATCGATCTCAGCGCCACTATTCAAGGAAGGCGGCCGAACCTTCAGAATAACGTCGGCCTGGCCGTAAAGGTCGGGCGCGCTATCCACAAGTTTCGCCCCGGCCTTTTCAAATTCCTCGTCTGAAAATGATGCTCCCGCCCCGGCGCCTCTCTCGGCCAAAATTTCAGCGTCCAATGTGGCCAATTCGGAGACCATGGCTGGAACGATTGCAACACGTGTCTCACCTTCTGCAATTTCGCGCGGAATACCGATTTTCATGCGCTCTTCTCCTGCAATCTGAATCTAATCAATAATGGCATATTTGTTTTGGAATGATCTAAATTAGGCTTTGAAATCCGCATCTTTCTCATAGCGATCTTGAATCTCATTGAATATATCAGTGCTCAAAAGTGATTACCAACATAATTCTCTATCTTCTGGAAGAGTGAAAAATTTCCTGCAATGCCTATAGCAGTTCCCTGTTTTTTTAGGAAATTGCCGCATGAGATCGGGAATTTCTCCCTTAACCCAATCGGACGAGCTACGTTGGAAACAAAACAAATGGGGGTAATTTAATACACGCAAATTTTCCTTTACTCCCATCCAAAAAAATTAATACTATTATAACTTCGAGAGACGCCCAAATAGTTGAGGAAAGTAAATTGTTCCCGATCATATCCTGGCTGATTTTCGCGGCATACGGGGCTGCATGTGTATTCTATTGGCGTGGATTTTTTCATGATCGCCATAAGGATTATCAATGGGCGCAAGTATTTTTTGTCACAGCGCTGATTGGCCATTTGGCATTTATCATATATTTCATTCTTCGCCTGGGCAGGGTGCCCGTCGCCACAGTCAGCGAAACATTGGGGACATTTGTCTGGTTAACGGCGTGCATTTACTGGATCCTGGAAAAGCGATTGAAGAATCACTCAATGAGCGCCTTCATATTGACGATTCTCGCAGCTATCCTGGCAGTAGGCAACGCCACCTTCAGTGAGAATGACCGGATCGCGGAAATTCTACAGGACATCAAGTTCGAGCTGCATGTTCTCACCTTGCTGGTGGCCTACGGCGCTTTTGCCATCTCCTTCATTGCCAGCTTGCTCCACACCTTCTTGAACCGTGAGATTCAAAAGCGTCGATTTCGCGTTTTCTACAGCCGATTGCCGTCCCTGCCGTTTTTCGAACGCATTAGCAATGTGGCAATCGATATCGGGTTGGTGTTTGCGACGATCGGCAT
>JAUXJX010000407.1 GCA_030624545.1 Bacteroidota bacterium
CTACCGGGATGTCGACGCTTATTCTTCTGAGCGCTGGGATTCTATTCTTCGATTGTCTCGCTCAACTACCTTTCATGGCGCTTCGCGCCAAACAAAAATCCATACAATTTGCCTCCCTGAAGTTGGTGAGTGTAATAATCAACATCGGGGCCAACATTCTCTTCATTGTTGTGCTCAAGAATGGAGTTGCCGGCATATTCCAGGCAAATCTTGTTTCCTCAGCAATTACATTCGTCGTTGTGATGCCCGTTTTCCTGCGACAATTCAGGCTCCATTTTGAACGAGGATCTTATTTCGAATTAATTCGTTTTGGGCTGCCCTATATTCCTTCCGGGCTGGCAGTCGTGATCATGGATATGATTGACCGCATCATACTCGAAAGAATGGCCGGCGCCGAGGTAACGGGTGTATACAGCGCAGGTTACAAGTTGGGCATGTTTATGGCACTGTTCGTTGCAGCTTTCAGATTTGCCTGGCATCCCTTTTTTCTTTCAACTTCCAAACAAACAAACGCAAAGCAGGTATTTGGAAGGGTATTGACCTATTTTGTCTTATCCTGCGCCTTCGTCTTTCTCTTAATCTCATTATATGTTAATGACCTTGTTCGTATCAAGATCTTTGGTTTTACGCTCTTCGGTGAAGAGTACTGGGGCGGTACGCCCGTTGTACCGATTATCATGATCAGCTATATTTTTTACGGAATTTATGTGAATTTCCTTGTAGGAATATATTTGCATAATAAAACTTATTATCTTCCGTGGGTTACAGGTTTGGCCGCCCTTGTCAATATCATTGCAAATTTTATCCTGATCCCTCCCATGGGCCAATTGGGTGCAGCCTGGGCAACGGCAATCGCTTATATGACCATGGCAGTTTTCCTTTACTATCGTGTCCGTCTTTTGTATCCTGTGCCCTACGAATGGCTCAGAATTGGAAAAGTGGCGGTTGTCGTTTTGGCCATTTTTATCCTGCAGATTTACATATTTCAATTTGAGGACATTTTGTCTAAGGCAATCTGGATGGTTCTCTTTTTTGTGCTACTTTGGCTTTCCGGATTTATGAAGAAATCGGAGAAGCAATACTTAAGGCGGATTCTAAGCCGATCCCGTTGACATGACGCCGATGGAATACAGGGATGACTTCGCGAACTTTTATGAGGAGGTCGGCAGGCATTTCCCGGAGGAAGAAGTCGTCTACAGGAGCCTGCGAGGCAGGCTGCGTAAGAAATTCGTTCTCAAGTTATTGAATGAAGAAACCGGATCATTTTTGGATATAGGCTGTAATGCCGGCATTTACATAACCGGGTTTAAAGGTCATGTGGCAGTCGGAATTGATCTTTCCCCAAGCGTATTGCGGCGGGCTAAGCAACGATGCATGAGCTCTCGCCTTAAGGCCAAATGTCACTTCATAGCTGGGGATGCACAAAATCTCGATTTTATCCGGGACATCCAATTCGATTTCATATTATGCTCCGAAGTCCTTGAACATCTGCTCCACCCTGAGCGGGTGCTCTCCCGCATATCTCGGATTCTCAAGCCCGGCGGAAGGGCGTTGATAACAACGCCGAATTATCGAGGTGAAAAGCCGACGTGGGTACCGATGGGATTGTTGAGATTATACTTAACCGGAGAGAAATACTATCATACGGCCTACCGACCGGAAGAGCTCTCCCAGATGGCACAGACAGCCGGGCTAACCGTTCTTGAAGCAGGGACCCTGGAATGGGAAGTCAAATACGCTGCCAAACCGCCTGCCGTTCTTTTCGTACTTCTGCGCTGGTTAAATAGACTGACCTTCAAAATGGGCAGTCTTGATCGGCTTAACCAAAGATTGTATGATTCTCTGACGCTTCTTTGTTATTGCGTGGCACGTCTCCTCGGTTTGGAGAACCTCTTTAGAAGGTTTATCCGTGAAGGCGTTCGCAGCTATGTAATATTGGGACGCAGCTAATGTTCTCCGGCTTGGTGATGATGTGAATGTATGACTCAGGGGATTTGCCACAAAAAAAAGCCAACAAAAAATGGGCTTTACCCCACGCGAAATTCAATCAATGAACTCGGTGAAATAAAGCCCTATCCCGGATTTAGGGCAGTTGTGGGAGGTTAAACCAGTAAATTCAAAGTCTCTAGTTTGATGATTTCCTTCACAGTTCCAGGTAATAGTTCCCGTCAGCATCTATCCCTATGGTCCCGGCACAGAGCACAAAGTCGGGACTGACGGCTTTCAATATTCTGCCAAGTTTTCCAACGTCCTGTGTGTGTTTTATTGAGTAACCCTGTGTGTTTATCCTATGTGACAATCTATCCCCTAGGCTCTTCTTCGAACCAATAACCACTATTTTTTTCATCTATTCCCCATCCTTAATGTTTGTGGGATGATTGTAAAAGAACAAATGGTAGCCTGTCGAAATGCGAAAAGCATACCAAAGTATTTCATTTGTTCTTTTGCTCTAACTTGAATAAAAATAATGCACATTGCCTCAAAATAATGCGACCTTTGCCGAAATACTAGTCTTATCGTACTACAATGTTGCGAAATGAGACATATTGGGGCTGTTTTTTCCGAAAATCGTCAGGAGCTATCATCTGGGCAAAACAATTCTTGGTTCTCTGTGGCCAACCTTTTCTGTGTAAATTTTCCATCTTATTTGATTAGACCTTCTACAGCACGGTATTTGCTGGATTTACATCATATATGAATCAAGCAACATCCGTATAACTGAAGTGGCCAGATTGTCAAGTCAATGTGTTGAAATTTTGTGTTCTAAAGACTAATTTGAAGTGGATTTTGGATCGAGCTCTCACTGTATGATGAATTTGCCAATCGTAATACAACAAATGACTAGGAATTCGAAAATCATGATGAGCCTGCCTCGAGCAGCATTGCTCTTGTGCATGATAAACTCATGTTTTTTGATTGAGGCAGATTCACTTAATGCAAACGACAAGCCTTTAATCGCTATTAGCAGGCAATCCGCAAATCATTCGATCAATTCCGTCCCAGGTCTTGCGATAATTCAACTCAATCTGAAGAATGGATCTTCTCAGCACCCGAATCACTTGAGCAAACTAATCCAATTACAAGCGGACGAGAGATTTATTAGCGTCGCCCGGAGGATTGGACTCCGGGAATTGGAGCCCCTATTTGATCCAAAGTTATTAACGGGATTATCTCGTGTAGAGACTATTACCGGGTTCTATGTGGCCAGATATGCGGAGCAAACATCGGTTTGGGACGCGATTTCCTCCTTAGGTTCTATTGAGTGGATCCTCTCGGCGGAGCCGGTCAC
>JAUXJX010000415.1 GCA_030624545.1 Bacteroidota bacterium
ATATTAGATGTTGTCATGTATTACTTGGTCGCACAGGATATGTTTATCACCGGATTTGGAACGCAAAGTTCAAATAGGACGACTGGGTAAATGGAAAGAGGTTTGAATAACTTCTTGCGTTGGCGTTACTGTAACAATCCAGGATAAGGCACCCTCCCGACGGTTATTTCGCAATGATGGATAATGTAGAGGATTTGTTATGAAATGTCAAGAAAAAAATAAACATTACGCAACATTCGGGATTTTTTATCGTAGTTCTTAGGTTAATATTTTCCATTCATGCCACCCGATTCCTCCGGCGATCTCCCCTTTATTCCTGCAACCCCGTAAAAGTTCCTTAACCTGGATAGTTCATAAACCACAGAGAACACAGAGATTAAGCTATTGTATTTATAGTAGTTAATGGAACTTTCTTCAATTCAAATCAAAAACTCAGTTTTCACTTTGAGAAAAGTCATTTTGTCAATCACACTTTGATTTTCAAGGATTAATATTTTTTGTTTTTTCTCTGTGAACTCTGTAGTGAATAATTCACGTTAACATTTGCCGAATCTCAAAAATCGTACGGTAACAGCCGGCTGATGGTTTTTTCTGCACAGCATACCATCATCAACCGGTCCACGCCCAGTGCAATGCCGGCCGACGGCGGCATACCCACGCGCAGGGCCTCAACAAAATCTCTATCAATCGGGATTTGCGTCCTGCCGGAATCTTGCCTCTGCCTTTGTTCCTCTTCCAGGCGCTGCAATTGCTCATCCGGGTCATTTAATTCGGTAAAACCATTGGCCAACTCGACACGATCGATATATACTTCGAATCGTTCCACGAAATTTGGCCGGTCCTGCATCCGCTTTGCCAGCGAAGCCATCCAGACAGGATAATCCCTGACAATAAGGGGCGAAGATTTGCCCAGCTTCGGTTCAACACGATTTAGAAACAGCAAAAAAAACAGATCTTCAATGGGCCAGCTTCCGTCGCCTTCGGTAATGTCATTTTGCCTGAGGATTTTGATGAGCTTCCCGTGATCGTCGATACCGATATCCCCCAGGTCGAATCCGCAGGTGGACTTCATGATTTCGTTAAGAGTCCGAGTCTCCCACTGCCGGGCCAAAAGACCATCTTCCCTCCAGATGTGAGACCAATTCGGCTGCAGATTTTCCTCGAGACAACTCACCAATTGCTGACAGTCTTTCATGATCGAATTATAGTCCTGGTAAGCCCGGTACCACTCCAACATGGTAAACTCAGGGCTATGCAAAGGTGCGTCCTCCCCATTGCGAAAAACATGCCCCAGGTAGAATATTTTTTCGTATCCGGCGACCAACATTTTCTTCATCACGAATTCCGGAGAGGTATGCAGGAAAAACTCGGTCCCACTTTCCTCCGGCATTCTTAATTCTGTCCGAAACGGCTCGATATGGGGCTCCATTCCGGCAGCAGGGACCAGGGCCGGAGCATCGATTTCGATGAAGTCCCGCTCCCAGAAGAATTCCCGGATCGCCTTTAAGAAAGCACTGCGAAATCGTATGAGTTCCCGCTGGCTTTCGTCCATCATCAATTGGCGCCAGCGCGAATCCCGGTCTTTGTGAAAGTAGTTCCCGGACACCAATCTCTCGAACAGTTCGACCACGAAGGTTTTTTGATCGAAATACCCGGACACCTGCAAGATATCCCCCTCACGAATTCCATCAGGCATGTGTCTAAAACTGATCGTGATTTCGCCGCTCTCGTCGCGTAATACACCAAGACGCGTTGTCCGATCCATCCGAAATAGGCGACCGCAGATATGCACTGCTCTTTCACTCCTTCGTGAAGCCGCCTCCGCAATTTTGCAGGTGCGGTGCACTCTCGAAGGGAAGTGAGTTACTCGTTGCATAGGAATTTAGTTATTGAATTCGTGTCAATCCGTGTCTACCGTCAGGCAGAAGTAGAAAAAGTAATAACTGCATTTTGAACCTTTGCATGCTGCAAAATTGCTGTGTCATTTTTACACCCCTGAAAATACTCTCGCATTTTCTGTCCCCTCCTTCGTCAGGCTCAGGACGCGGTCTCAAGAGGGACTCGAATTGCCAACGGGATTGTGGAAGACCAAAAACCATAGGCTGAAAGTCCCCTCTTGAAGAGGGGACAGAAAATGCGGAAGCATCTTCAGGGGTGTGTAATTTACACTTAAACACCAATTTTCATGTAACCAATCTCAGAACAGATCATTATTGATTCTACAACACCCTGCAACACTCGCTCATTTTGAATAGCAAAGATAGGAAGATTTCCATGCCAATTCTATAAAAAGGAAGGGAAGCATGAATCATCCCTGGAAGGAAAGCAGGTTGATAGACTAAGAATCGGATGGAGGATTATGGCCGGGAAAGGATCGGCCGCCCCACAGAATCAATCCTGCATCAGCGGATTCGCAACTACGGGGAGCTTCGGCGTATAATCGCGCTTTGCATTTTGAACTTCGAGCTCTTCGAAAATTAGCGATTCCGGCACAATGAACGAAGCGGGCACGCCTCGGCGGGAGAAGGGATAGAACCCCGGTCCGCTTGTCGCGCCAGGTACGAGAGTATTGTGAACGAATTGCCGCTTTGCCACGCCGGCAATATGCCGTAGAGCGCTGATGGACAGGTTGCCGAGGTTTACCGAACGCACCAATTCCTCTCGACCGTCCTCAACTGCGACACGGTAAACCAGAATGGGATTGGAAAGAGAGATGCCTTGCCGGCCGCCGCTCGCAAGAGCCATCATCGCCATTGGATCCAGGCGCGCTTCCGCGCCGGATATGGAGGCCGTCAATTTGCGAACCATAATCCCATAATCCAACCCTTCTTCCCTGGCAAGCTGCAACAGCGTTTTTTTCATCTCTGCATCAGTTTTTCCTGCTGAAGTGGTCACCATGACTACGCTGGGGCCAAGGCGATTAAAGACTCCGGCGCCGCTTCCCATGGTAGGCCGCAGGTGCCCGTTGGATTCCTTAACCTTCAGTGTCGGGATACGGTTGTTCAGCAAAGTCCTCAATATCCCATTTTCTACCAACACAATCTCTTCAGGCGGTTTCACGCCTTCGGCGTCCACTTCACAACTGCCGATAAGCTTTTGCCCTGAATAGCTCTTCATCGTTGGCAAAGCCTTAATGGTCAAGTCGCGCGAGATGATTCGCCTGTTTATTTTTTCGTCCAACGGTTGGCCCTGGCGCACAAAGTAAGCCGCACGGGG
>JAUXJX010000208.1 GCA_030624545.1 Bacteroidota bacterium
ACCACTTTCAGTTCGTCCGCCCGTTCATAAAGCGGCCAGAATCGCTCATCGCTTAGCGCAATGCCATTTACATTGCTGAAGAGCATGAAACCTCTGAATCCCAAATCGGCCGTTGCCCGGTCAAACTCTTTTACGGAAGCCTGGGGATCGTTCAGCGGCAGGGTCGCCAGCGGGGTGAAACTGTCAGATCGATCCGCCCTAATG
Source organism: Bacteroidota bacterium (assembly GCA_030624545.1). GTDB lineage: Bacteria > Zhuqueibacterota > JdFR-76 > JdFR-76 > DREG01 > JAUXJX01. Next base: position 205 of record JAUXJX010000208.1, read on the forward strand.
GCAGCAAATGCATCATTCACCATCTTCGCCAACTTGACTGCTTGCTCAGGGTCCTCTTGGTGCGTCCCGGGCGATGTAAGGGTGAGAACCTGCTTATCAATGCCGGCCTCTGCCAGGACGCTCTCTCTGAAAGCGATATCCCTGTGTCCGGGAACGACAACGTTGTAATCTCCCGGGTCGTGAAGAACGGGATTCTTTTCTGAATCAAAAGTCATCCTGGTATTACTGGGTCCCGCTTGCAGCTCTTGCAGGTATTCGGGAGGATAAAAGTGATTGTGGAAGTCAATCACGCTCATGATGCCAACTCCTTTCTGACGCCGATCTTCGCCCATAAATAGTAAACCGGTAGACCAATCAGGACGAGTGACAGGCCAAACATACTTTCAGCAGTATCCGTAATAATTTGATTCGCCACGATCCCAAATGCCGATAAAGCAAACACGATTGGAACGACGGGATATCCCCAGACAGAGTAATCCCGCTCGAATCCCGGCCGTCTGCGCAGTAGAATTATGCCAATCGCCATGAGTCCCAGAAAAATCCATTCGGTATAGATGACCCGGGTAAACAGAACGCGGTAAGTGCCGGTCCCAACCAGAATTGAAGACCATATGGCCTGGATGAGAATCGAGCGATAAGGGGTCCGATATTTCGGATGGATTTTTCCCACCCAGCGAAAGAGAAGGCCGTCTCTGGCCATGGCAAAGTAGACCCGGGGCCCTGCCAGAATAATTCCCGTTAGCGCACCGATGGTAGAGAATATGACCAGCGCAGACATGAAGGTTGCACCGCCGAAACCGATCAAAACATCGGCTGCATCGGCGGCAATGCGCTTTGAGGATGCCACCGTTTCGAGAGGAAGCACATACATGTATACCGCGTTCAGGGCTACATAACAACCCGTGACAATTATGGTCCCCATCACCAGGGCACGCGGAATCGTCTTCCTCGGATTGATGGTCTCTTCGGCGTTGTATGTAACCATGTACCAACCGCCAAACGCAAACAAACCCGCCACGAGTGCCAGGGAAAAATCGCTGAGGCTAACGGATGACGATGAGCTGCTTGCCTTAAGAAAATGCTCGGGCAATCCGCCACCCAAGGTCAAGGCCAGAACAATAATGAGCAGTATGGCCAGCACCTTTCCCAGGGTAAAGAGGGCTTGAAGCGTACTTCCGATTCTCACTCCGAAGTAATTGACGACGGACAGTCCAACAATCACCATGACTGCGGTGCCTTTGATAGCGGCATCACTCATGGGAATGAAAAAAGCAACATATCGGGCACAGATCACAGCAACGGCGGCAATGATTCCCGAGTGAATGGTCCAGAACATGGCCCAGCCCCAGAGGAAACCGACCGGGGGAGAATATGCTTCCTTCAAATAGACATAAACGCCGCCGCTCCGGGTAAAAATGGAGGCCAATTCCGCGCAGACCAGGGCGCCGAAAAGCGTTAGTATTCCCGATACCAGCCAGACCAGGAACACCCCTTGAATTGACGGGACCTGGCCGGTTATCTCGGCAGGCTGGACGAAAATGGAAGCTCCGATTATGGTGCCGACCACCATTGCAGTCGCATGCGGTAGTCCAATTGCGCGGCGCAGTTCAGGCTCGGGTTGATTTTTCATTCGCGGGGAACAGCTTTGGATGTTCTTCATGTCCGGACATTTCAGTTCTACAAAGAGACCTGACTAGTGCCGGACTTTTCTATTGACGACGACTGAAGGTATCTAAATTTTACAGAAAAGTCAAGCGGTGTGCCGGACAACCACGATATTGATCTTGACAATTTTGTTGAGGAATTTATTTTTTAGGTGTATTGTTTGAAAATATGAGTTGGTTCTTCCGGAGTGCGTGATGAGAAATCCAAATCATAACAAAGGTTTTAACCGCAGAGAACGCAGAGAACGCAGAGGACGCTGAGAAATGCGAAACATCATGTTTTCTTTTCTGACTATTCTTGTCATGGTGATTCTTGCATGTGATGAAGATTCGACCGTCTCGCCAACTCCAACGCCAACTTCGACGCCGGTTACGCTTTCTGCAGATAATCAGAGTATCATAAGCATGGTCGCCGCAATTTCAAGCGATTCACTGCGCAGCTATGTTGAAAGGTTATCCGGATTTCAAACTCGCCATTCCAATTCCGATACAGTCTCCGCGGAAATTGGCATAGGCGCAGCACGCAACTGGATCTTCCGCAAATTTCAAAACGTCAGCGCCGCATCCGGGGGCAGGCTTGAAGTTGCCTTTGATGACTTCGTGGAGAATATTTGCGACATTACCGGGTCTCACCGAAACGTTGTCGCACGCCTGCCGGGAACCGGTACGCCTGAATTGCAGATATTGGTCAGTGGGCACTATGACAGCCGCACGCTCGGCCGTTGCGATGAAACAGGCTTTGCCCCGGGTGCCAATGACGATGGCAGCGGCACAGCAGCCGTGATTGAGTTGGCTCGTGTTTTGAGCCAGTATGAGTTTGAATCGACACTTGTGTTTGTCGCCTTTACCGCCGAAGAACAGGGTCTTTTCGGCAGCAGGCATTACGCCAGCCACGCCAGACAGCGGGGCGACAAAATTATTGCCATGGTCACCAACGACGTAATCGGAAACATCTTGGGCGGCAGCGGAAATACGGACGCTACCCGGGTACGCTGTTTTTCCGACAATCCTACACAGTCGCCGCACAGGCAGCTCGCCAGGTACATCAAGCTGCAGGGCGAGGCCTATGTCTCCAATTTTTTGGTGGATATGATCCCGGCGCGGGACCGTCCAAATAGAGGGGGAGATCATTTCGCTTTCAATGAACAGGGCTACACCGCCGCACGCCTCACCGAACCAGAAGATAATCTCGATCACCAGCATGACGGCAACGATTTGATCGAGTTCATGTCTTTCGATTATCTGCGCAAGGTTGTACAGGTAAACGGGGCATATCTTGCCAGTTTGGCCGGGGCGCCTCCTACACCAACGGGGTTTGCGGTAGAGAATCCACAGACCGGACAATACAATCTTCGCTGGAATGCAAGCAGTGACTTCGGAAGTGACATCAGCTATTTGATTGCCATGCGCTCAACGAATTCAACAACCTATGACAGCCTTCTGGACGTGGGCGCAAATACTGAAGTGGATTTATCCAACATCTCGTCGTCTGCCTACATAAGTGTTGCTGCAAAGGATGGCGAGCAGGATGAAAGTTTATTTTCGAACGAGATTTTGATCGGGCAGTAGCGTTCCGGAATGAACACACCGGCTTCCCTGAACTTAAGGTCAATCCAGGATGATTTGGGTTTAATAATTTGGCGGCGTAATAATGGAGATCAATTCAACCTTGTGGTCGGTAATGTTTTTGATGATGTGGCGGAGCTCACTGCGAAAATGTAGGCTGTCACCTTCGTCTAGAACATATTCTCTGTCACCGACTGTTACCTGAATCTTGCCCTTGATCACATGGATGAGTTCCTCGCCGGGATGTTGGTAGCCGCCGCGAATATTTTCTGCGCCCGGAGGAGGATGGGCCATGATTACTTTTAGTTTTGAATCAGCGATTCCGTTGGTGAGTGATTCAATAAAAACGTTGTTTTTTCGGTCAATAAATTCCTGGCGGTCGTTTTTGCGAACGACAGAAACGGTCTTGCTGTACCTGCGCTCGAAAAATATGCTGGCGTCGGTCTCGAGTGCCGAGATGATCTTCATGAGAGTCGGCACTGTAGGCGCGGTGAGATTACGCTCAACTTCGGAAATCTGGGTTGCGGAAACGCCCGAGTGTTTGGAGAGCTGCCTCAGGGTTAATTGTTTTTCCTCTCTTAATTCCTTTACCCTTGTGCCAATGTCGAAATCAGTCATGATAGCCTTTACAAATGATTACTTCAGAAAGTTCAGACAAAGAATTGTCTGGAATAAAACATACGTCAACCATGTTATGAATCGCAAATAGCAACAAAATATAGCGTTTCTTCGTTATAATGACAACGATCAGTCCCGGAATTCCAACTTAAAAACCTATCTCGCAACTGTTGTAGCAAAAAAAACAACTATAAGTAAAAAAAAGTTCTTGCATTTTTCAAATCTATTTTGTAAGATATGGCACTTCTTGTAAGATATATCTTATAGAGAACTCAACTTGGGAGGTAGAGCATTCTAATTTGTTACTACATTTCCCGGAAGATAACCACCACAATCCCTCAAAATTCATTAAACCGCCGGAGCGGATTCTGTCACTCGCAGCAGACGGGAAATGTCCCTGTTCAATTTAATGAGCTGATTCGTTTTTTTTGCGCATATCCTTAATTCCAGACAAGGGAATTGCCAATTATTGTTTGTCTGTATCGAGTATCTGTTAACCTTGAGGAGGCATCCGATGGTCAAAAAATTTGAAAAACTACGAGGAAAGGGAATTCTTCTACCGCTCCTTGTTATATTGTGCATTATCATATCAAGGAAGCTGTGGTGACGGTCCTACAAAATTTAACGCAAAAGGAACCAATCAACCTCCGGAAACGAGAATTACGTCCAAGACTCTGAAAAAAGTTGACCTGGAGACGGACAGTTTAGGCGCTGTGACGAACCTAAACCAGTTCTCTTTTTCAGTAGAATATACCGGCTCCGACCAGGATGGATCGGTAGACAGTTTTGCCGTGCGGGTCGATGGTGGAGCATACGGTGCTTGGACCATCA
>JAUXJX010000017.1 GCA_030624545.1 Bacteroidota bacterium
AGCGGTTGACTTTCCAAAGACCATCTTGCTGCAACTTTCTACAAAAATTATCGACCTGTTTAATCGGTTTCTTTGCAGATTTCTCTTTGAAATGGTTTGATTGTCCTTCATTTCACCAGGAACAATTCGCTTGATTCTGTAGCGTCGCTATCATATACTAACAGTACGATTTTAACGAAATTTAATAAATTGTCCGGTGCGGCAAAGCACATCGTTCGGATTGAATATGAGATAGGAAAACGCGAGCCCTTTGCGGTTTCCCGGAAAGTCGTGGTAATCTAAGTGTCCGTTCCCATTATTACGCTAAACGGATAGAATCAGGTTGGCAAATCACTGGAATCCCTGTCTTCCCAGCCGCGGTACTCGACAATGGAATTGCAGGGCTGAGCCGACAGGAGCTGGCAGTCAACTCGATCGCAGGTAAGACAGTCAAAAGACCAGGCGACAACTTCACAGCTTTTTATCGTGACAATAAACTGTTCCCAGGAGATCTCAGAATTGTTCCTGTGGCAAATGGGTCTTACGTTTTCCAACATTTCTTCGGCACGGGCTTGTAGGCTGGTCATTGCGTCTCCTTTCATTTCTTTGAATCATCTTTAATCAAGAAGCATGCCATGTGGCTCGAACATTTTCTTTGCAGGTTTCGAACGGTTTTGAGCACGAATTTCGCATTCTTTGAAATGTGCAGTTTGAACTGCCTGTCCTTGGAAGTATCAGCGGGAGACAATTGTATCCGTGTGGGGCGAATAAAATAAGGGTTGAGGCATTTATGAAGTTAGTCAAGTACCAGGTTTGTTTCTCCTTATTATCCTGCCTTGTTCTGAATGGCCTGGGTCATACGCAGACCGACAGGCCGGTTCACGTGCTGGAGTTGGATGGAGTGATTAATCCGGTAGCCTTGCAGTTCATCTCCGAATCCCTTGACAAGGCAGAGGAAGAGGGCGCGGAGTGTTTCATAATTCAGATGGATACGCCGGGAGGCTTGATGGAATCTATGCGGGGGATCATAAAGGATATCCTGGCTTCTCGCATTCCGGTGATTGTCTACGTCCATCCCAGTGGCTCCCGGGCAGCCTCGGCGGGAGTTTTCATCGCTTACTCCGCTCATGTGGCGGCGATGACTCCTGGCACAAATATCGGCGCTGCACATCCCGTAACCCTGGGAGGCCAAGCAGATTCCAGTTCCGCCATGATGGAAAAGGTGACGAACGACGCGGCCGCCTACATTCGTTCCCTGGCCGAGAAAAGAAATCGTAATATTGAATGGGCGGAGCAGGCTGTGCGGGAAAGCGTGTCGATCACCGAAAGTGAAGCCTTGGAGCTCGGCGTGATCGATTATGTGGTCCCCACATTGGATTCATTGCTGTCGGTTCTCGATGGCAAAGAAATTGATTTGGATGATCAAACTTATGTTCTCCACACAAAGGACGCTGAGATCATTACCGTCGCCATGAATTGGCGCTTCCGGATTCTTGACAAGATTTCCGATCCGAATATCGCATACATCCTGATGCTTTTAGGGATCTACGGAGTTATCTTTGAGCTCTCCAATCCAGGATCTATCCTGCCCGGAATTATTGGTGTGATCTTTCTCATACTGGCCTTTTTTGCCATGCAGACGCTGCCAATTAATTATGCGGGTGTAATGTTGATTCTGTTCGCCTTGGTGTTATTTCTGCTTGAGATCAAAGTGCCAAGTTTCGGACTACTAACCATTGGAGGAGTCGTTTCCATGCTATTGGGTTCTCTAATGTTGTTTGATTCGCCGGAGCCTTTCTTCAAGCTGTCCCTTTCGGTGATTCTGCCGGCAGTTGGGGCTACAGCGGCATTTTTCCTTTTTGCCATTGGCATGGCCCTGCGGGCGCAAAGGAAGAAGCCTAAAAGCGGCGCCGAAGGGATTATTGGTGAGAAGGGGGTGGCCATCGAGAAGCTGAATCCTGAAGGGCGAGTCAAGGTTCATGGCGAAATTTGGAACGCAATGTCCGACACGCCCATCAAGCCTCGGGAGAAAGTGAAAGTGAGCGAGGTTCTGGAAGGACTTATGCTAAAAGTCGAACCCCTCGAAAAATAGGATTAATTCAACGTAACATACAACCAAAAGGACTTGGGAGGTAATATGCAGCCACAAATAATAATCATAGTGGTTTTCGTGATTTTCATTCTCGCGAGTGCAATTCGCGTTTTGCGGGAATATGAAAGAGGCGTTATTTTCCGCTTGGGAAGGGTAATTGGTTCAAAAGGGCCGGGCCTTATCTTGCTCATTCCTATTGTCGATCGAATGGTAAAAGTGAGCCTGCGGGTCATCGCCATGGACATTCCGCCCCAGGATATCATCACCAAAGATAACGTTTCCATCAAGGTGAATGCCGTACTCTATTTTCGAGTAATGGAGCCGATGAATGCGATCGTCGAGGTGGAGGATTACATGTACGCCACTTCACAATTGGCACAAACAACGCTCCGTTCCATCCTGGGCCAGGCCGAGCTTGACGAATTGTTGGCCGCTCGCGAAAAGATCAATAAGGAATTACAGGAGATTATCGACAATCATACCGATCCGTGGGGAGTAAAAGTGTCCATGGTGGAAGTAAAGCATGTTGATCTGCCGCAGGAGATGCAGCGGGCCATGGCCAAGCAGGCGGAGGCAGAACGAGAGCGCCGGGCAAAAATCATTCACGCAGAAGGCGAATTCCAGGCCTCACGCAAAATTGCCGACGCGGCCAAAGTCATGTCGGAAAGCCCCATCGCGCTGCAGTTGCGTTTTCTACAGACGATCACGGAAGTCGCAAATGAGAACAACTCCACAATGATTTTGCCGATTCCGATCGACCTCATAAAGCCCTTTCTTCAGCAAGGGTCCGGGGGTGACAGCAAGAATGAGTGATGCACCAGGAGCAGTTTCTCCGGAGTCATAGTGTTTCCATTTGGCTGTTCGGAGTTTTCAGATGTCCTGCGGGTTGGAAAATCCGCGGGCATTTTTTTGTGCTATGGATTTTGATCTAGTAATCTCGTGATTTGCCTTGACATTATCCCTGCCCCGGTCTATCTTAGCCATTATTTTTGGAGCCATTTATGCCACAGCAAATCCATTCCGCAAATCAAAGTGCAGAGGAGGCCTCTTGAATTCAGTTGATTCCATGGCAAAGGCGATCCGGCAATTCAGAATATCATTGCCGACCATCTGTTTTTTCCTCATCTCGCTACTATTTCCCCAGACGTCCTTTGGTCAGGTTCAGAGCCCTGTTGATATTCGCATTAATGTTGCCGACACGACCGGACATTATTATGAAGTGAACTTGTCCACGGAAGCTGAGGGCGCTTCGGTGGTTAAGTTTCGCATGCCGGTCTGGACTCCCGGGTCCTACCTAATTCGAGAATTCGAGCAGCATGTGTTTGATTTCAGCGCCCACAATGAATCGGGCGCCTCTCTGGCGTGGTCAAAAGAGAACAAGAACACCTGGGCCGTTGCCGGTGACGGCGCAAAGACCGTAAAAATTCGTTACCGGGTTTATGCATTTGACCTTTCCATTCGATTTAGCTTCTTGGATGCAGACCGGGCATTCATCAATCCAAGCAGCGTGTGCATGTTTGTGGTCGGCAGCAAAGATTCGCAATATCGGGTTGAGCTGAGCTATCCGCAAAATTGGACCAGCATATCAACCGGGCTGCCCCGGCCGGATCCGTCCGAACCGATATTTGTGGCCGAAGACTATGATCAGTTGGTTGATTGTCCCATCGAAATCGGAACCCAGCAAGTAATACCATTCGAAGTTGACGATATTCCGTACGAATTGGCGGTTACGGGATCGGGAAATGTGTCCGCTGACACGCTGGTTCCTTATTTCGAACAGATCATTCACGCCACTACGGAAATAATGGGAGCGGTACCTTTCGACCGTTATGTTTTTTTGATGCGAGTGGGAGAGCGAGGCGGGGGAGGGCTGGAGCACCGCAACTCCTGCGTGCTGGGTGTGAATCGCTGGAGTTTTCAGCCGGCCTCAAGGTTTAGAGGATTTCTGGGATTGGTCTCCCACGAATTCTTTCATGCCTGGAATGTGAAAGCAATTCATCCGGAACCGCTCGGCCCCTTCAATTATAGTGAGGAAAATCATTCCACTATGCTGTGGATTGCAGAAGGGTTCACCTCTTACTACGGCCGCAGAATTCTTCTGAAAGCGGGACTCACTTCGAAGCCGAGCTATATTTCGAGTATAAGGAATTCGATTCAGAGTCTGGAAAGAACACCGGGGCGGAAATGGCAGTCGCTTTCAGAAGCAAGCTTCGATGCATGGATCAAAGCATATCGGACCAATGAAAACAGTTACAATACCACGATCTCCTATTATTCCAAAGGGGCATTGGTTGGGCTCGCTCTCGATTTGTTGATCCGCCATGAGACAAAGAACAAGCGCTCGCTGGATGATGTTATGCGGCTTCTTTATAAGCGATATGTTGAAGATCAGCCGAGGGCGTATGCCTATCAGGAATTTATCCAGATCTGTGAGGAGGTGTCAAAGCAGAATTTGTCTGATTTCTTCGCAGGTTATGTGGATGGAACTACGGAAATTGATTTCAAGAAGTATCTTGGCTATGCCGGCTATGAATTGCGGCCCGATACCACCCAAGAATCCGGCCCCCCCAACCTGGGAATGCGCTGGCGGTCTTCGGGTGGAAACCTGATCGTCACGCGAGTTGTGGCAAATTCGCCCGCCTATCATTCGGGATTGAATGTGAATGATGAGCTCATTGCGATCAATCAGTTTCGTTTAAATGAATCCAGCTTCAATAGAGTACGGGAGATGATGAAAGAGTCGGATTCGGCAACGCTGACGGTTAACCGGGGCGGTATGATTCGCAAGCTGCCGCTTAAATTAAAGGAATGGCATCTTCCCAGGTACTCGCTAAGCAAAAAGGAGGAGCCGAATTCGCTTGAGAAGAGCATTGCAAAATCATGGCTTTTTGAAGAGGAGTGAGATAAGTTTGTTGGTTTCCATATGACATGGGTTGGCTTGTTCTTATATCTGTGAAAATCCGTGTCAATCCGTGGTTAAAAGAGTTTTCACACAGTCTCGCTTTTATCGGGAATCCATGACATAAAGACAATAGATTCCCGCCTGATACATGCGGGAATGACATGCATGGGAGATTTCAACAACGTTCTGCAACACCCTCTCTAGTTCCAAACATGGGCATTTTCGTGGAACGATTTCACCCTCCTCGACACTTCTTGTTGAATGTGCTGCATTTCCCTTTCGTAGGCTTTATTAAAGGCTTCCCTCGCAACCTTCTTCTCTTTGTCTGACCACTTCAGATCGCGCTGCTCCATATCTATTACTTCTCAAAACAGACCAAACTCGAGTGTGGCTTTTGCCGTTGGACCGGCCAGGTCGGAATTCTCGATGTCACCTAATCGGGCATTGGCGATGAATCGATAGCCGACGCCAAGGGAAATCCGAAAATGCCTGCTGATGTCCGCGACCAGATTCGCTCCCGGCTCAAATATAAAAAAGCGATCCAGGCCAATCTCCTGGTTGGATTCGTTCTCGTCAAGACTTACCTGGCCGCCTCCGATTATGACGTTGACAGAAAAAAGGAAGATATCTCTTGATGGAAACAGGTGTTCAAGCAGGAGTCCGCCATACTTCATTTCCAGTGAAAGGGGCCTGGCATCCATTTCGTTAATCTTCAAGTTGTTCACCACTCGCCAGCCGGCGCCGCCAATCACCCATCGGTTGTTGATGATCAACCCGCCACGTCCACCCATCATGACGCCAAAATCGCCATTGACGGATGTTATCCCCAGTTCCGGTCCACCGTAGCCTCCGAGCCGGACCCTGTGTTCTGTTTGTGCAGTGACTGGCGAATTAGCTATTGCCGTGATCAGGAGGCAGAGTGTGATGGTAAAATGTTTTCTCATTTTTGACTCCTTTCTCATAACTGTCATTCCCGCATGTTTTTAGCGGGAATCTACTTTTCTTTGCCACGTGGATTCCTGATAACCGCATACGGGAATCACAATACAGATGCAGTCTGGCGCCAAGCATGCGTCAACACGGTTGACGCACTCCATATTTAAAAATAGGATCAGATTTGAAGCTTTACAAGGGAATCACAATGCGAGTGGAAATAACCGAAAATGCTATCCAGCCAGTCCCATCAAAAATTCGCTTAGACTGTCAAAATCGTTGGCCATGGGAACGGCACGCTTTTGCTTGTTCAGAGCCTGTTGGAGGATGTCCGGCATGGTCAGTGCATCGCCCACAATAGGCTGCACGACATCCCAGAACTTGGCCGGATGGGCGGTAGACAGAAATATTCCCTGCTGTTTTTCGGATTGACTGGCCAGGAATGCTTTTAATCCCATGTAACCCACAGCGCCGTGGGGATCCAAGATGTAGCCTGTTGTGCGATAAACTTCGTGGATTGCCTACAGGGTTTGGTCGTCCGAAAAGATGAGTCCGAAGAGATCCTCTCGCATTCTGTCATGGCGGCCATCATAGAGATCGAGAATCCGGGCAAAGTTGCTGGGATTCCCAACATCCATGGCCTTGGAAATAGTCTCGATCGTTGGTTTGGGTTCAAACAGCCCGGTCTCAAGATATTTCGGAACGACATCGTTGACATTGGTTGAGGTGACGAATTTATATACCGGAAGCCCCATCCTTCCGGCAATAATGCCCGCCGTCAGGTTGCCGAAATTTCCGCTCGGGACAGAAATAGCAACAGGATGCGCTTTGCTTTTCAACTGTGCGAACCCATAGAAATAGTAAAATGATTGAGGAATCAAACGGGCAATATTGATGGAATTTGCCGAGGTCAATTGCACAACATCCGTAAGTTCATTATCTGCAAAGGCCTGCTTCACCAATTTCTGGCAGTCGTCGAATGCGCCGCTTACTTCGAGGGCGCAGACATTGCCTTCCAGCGTGGTGAGCTGCTGCTCCTGGATTCTGCGGACTTTCCCGCTGGGATATAAAAGCACGACATTGATACCGGGAACATCATGAAAACCGTTGGCAACTGCGCTGCCCGTATCGCCGGAGGTGGCAACCAGAACGGTCATTTCCCGGTCCAGGCTTTGGGCGTAATAGGCCGTCAGTCGTGACATGAACCGGGCGCCGAAATCCTTGAATGCCAATGTGGGCCCGTGAAAGAGCTCGAGGGAGTAAACGTCGTTCTCTACCTCTACGAGGGGAGCGTCAAAATTGATCGCCTCGTCCACGATCTGCTCGAGCGTCGATCGTTTTAGGTCGGGAAACACGAAGCGGCTCGCGACTTCAAATGCAATATCCTGGAAAGAAAGTTGACCCAGGTGCCCAATGAAGTTTTCAGAGAATTGTGGAATTTCGGTTGGCATGTACAGACCGCCGTCAGGCGCGAGGCCCGTCAGAACCGCTTCATGCAGAGAAACGAGCGGGCTTTTTTTATTTGTGCTGTAGAATTGCATGTCTCAGCGGTTAGTAATAGTGGTTATACCTGCAGATTCGAATTCCCTAATTGCATTATTCATGAACCGCAGAGTTCGCAGAGAGCTCGGAGTTATTCTTGACTCTGCCGTATCGCAAGCTCTGCGATGAATGGTAAGGCTATTATTCATCCTAAAATATGCGGCCCCTCTTCGTTAATCCTCGAAACGTAAATTGTGGTCTCAATACTCTCCTGCGTAAAAGCTTCCTGCATCGCTATCCCTGTCTTTTCCGCAGTCTCGCTATTCCGGCTTAACGCAAACATGGATGGTCCCGCGCCGGAGATGCTGCAGCCAAGCGCGCCGGCATCCAACGCGGCCTTCTTGACGCTTTCAAAGCCGGGAATCAACTTTGCCCGCACCGGCTCCACCACAACGTCCTGCAAAGATCTGCCAATCAAGTCAAAATCGGATTGCATCATTCCGGTTACCAGTCCGGCGGTATTGGCCCACTGCTGCGCGTCGTTAAACTTGGGTAAATATGTATGATGTCGTTGCAGTCAGTTCAAGTCTGAATAAGGAAAAATCTAGTAAATACTTCTACGAATGCGGACATTGCCTGGTGAGATTACTGAAAAGGAGTTGGGAAATTCCTTGCCGTGCTGCTTGAAAGTTGAAAGAACAATATCCGATTTTTTCATTGATGAAAGTCCCGCCATTCGGATTAGCACAGCCCCGAGTGAGAATCGACGCTGACGAAAGAGCAATTCGCCAAAATCTTTGTCGGCTGTTGGTAAAACAGCATTTTCTTCGTTTGCTGAATTAAGAACTTCCTGGTCGGAAATACCAGGTTCCAATTCAGCAATATATAAGACTGAATAGCCGGATTCACGAAGCTTTTCGACAACTTGGCGATCAACGCTTTCATCCGCGAGTAAATTCAAGCTGCGCCCTCTGCCACAGGATAAACTACATCCGACCGCAAAACCTGAGCTGCAAAAGCCAAAGCCTCCCGAATTGCTTCCTTTGTTAAACGGGGATGGGCATCCAAAATCTGTTCAGCAGTTTCACCCGCAGCCAGCTTTTCCAGGATTAATTCCACAGTAATACGAGTTCCAGAAATGACCGGCTTGCCCATCATCACAGATGGATCTGATATAATTAGCACTTTCTTTGTTTTCATTTTCGCATTACCTCATTAATTGCTGCTTCTGGTTGTTACACGTCGAGATTAAATGTAAATCTCGATCAGCCACATATCAAGAGTTTCTGGATAAATCCCTCGGCCCCTCTTCGTTAATCCTCGAAACGTAAATTGTGCTTTCAATTTTCTCCTGCGCAAAGGCTCCCTGCATGGCTAGCCCTATCTTTTCTGCAGTCTCCCCATTCTTGCTCAGCGCAAACATGGAAGGTCCCGAGCCGGAAATACTGCAGCCGAGGGCACCGGCATCCAACGCGGCTTTCTTGACGCTGTAGAAACCGGGAATCAACTTTGCCCGCACCGGCTCCACCACAACATCCTGCAATGACCTGCCGATCAAGTCAAAATCCGACTGCATCATTCCGGTCACCAGACCGGCCGTGTTGGCCCACTGCTGGATGGCATCTTTCATCGGGATGTTTTTCGGCAGAATCTTTCTGGCTTCCTCGGTACGAATCTCAATATGTGGATGGACGATGGTGCAAAACAAATCCTGCGGTGTCGGAATTTTGATCACGTCCAGGGGATCGTAACCGCGGATCAGAACAAAGCCGCCAAGCAGGGAAGGGGCGACATTATCAGCATGGGCATCGCCGCAGGCAATTCGTTCGCCCTCCATGGCAAAAGGCAGCAGCTCTTTACGGCTGAGTGGGTGACCCAGCAATTCATTTGCAGCAAACACCGCCGCCACCGCGCTTGCCGCGCTCGAGCCCAGTCCGCTGCCCAACGGCATCTTCTTATGCAGCTCAATCTCGATCCCTTTCTTCGAGCCGATGTGATCGAGAAAAGCTTTTACTGCTACTCCCGCCGTATTCTTGGCCGAGCTGTTCGGGAGTCGGCCATCATCTCCGGTGACTTTCGAGATGGCCACGCCTGGCTCATTCGCGAGTCGCATAACCACCTCGTCCCCGGGCTCCTCTACCGCGAAGCCGAAGACATCAAACCCGCAAGCGACGTTTCCCACGCTGGCGGAAGCGAAGACTTTAATGCTGTTTTTCATTGAAAGAAACAAATATGAACCACGGATTGCACGGATTAGCACGGATTAAGACACAGAGCAAATGCCGAAAGTATCTCTATGCTCTCCGTGTCTCCGTGGCAAAAGAATCCGTGTACATCCATGAAATCCGTGGTTAAGAAAACTTCTGTCCTGTCTATCCTGTTGATCCTGTCTAAAATCATTTGTCAGCAGCCATATCCCTATCGCGTTTGCCCCTAAACTCCGACCCTTCACTCCAATTGGGGAATGTGGATTCATTCGCTAGCTCGTATCCAAGCCGGAACAGCAGTCTCAGATCGTCAACCGCGCCGGAGAGATCCCAATTCGGATCGTATTCATCGGAAGGCTTGTGGTATCTTTCCGCCGTGTAATTGTCCAATTGAGCCTGGGTCCATTCCTTGCCGTGTTCCACATGATCGATGCCTTGATCCGCGTATAGCGCCGGAATACCCTCTTTAGCGAAGCTGAAATGATCGGAGCGGTAAAAATATCCCTTTTCGGGCTGGGGATCCGGATTGACGGTGCGCTCCTGTTTTTTGGCAGCGGAGATCAGGTACTCATCCAGTTCGGAGTTGCCGTAGCCGATAATGGTTATGTCCTTCATTTTCCCGTGGACATTCAACCCGTCCATATTGATTGCCGCTACCGTTTTGGTCACAGGATAGATTGGGTTTGTGGCATAATGCTTCGAGCCCAGCAATCCCGGCTCCTCCGCCGTTACGGCGAGAAAGGCAATCGATCTCTCCGGAGGATTTTTGAGCTGGGTAAAGGCCTCGGCCAATTCAAGCAATCCCGCCGTGCCCGTGGCGTTGTCCAATGCCCCATTGTAGATTTGATCTCCCTCCAGATTCGGATCCATTCCCAGGTGATCCCAATGGGCCATATAGAAGACATATTCTTCAGGACGATTTGTACCTGGCAGAACGGCGATAACGTTTTTTGAACGAGATTGGCTTATATCGTTACTCAAAGCGAGCGACGCGGTTAGTCCGAGTGGCACCGCACTAAAATCTCTCTGCAAGGCTGCGGATTTTAGCTCATCCAGATTCAGCCCGGCCTGCCCGAAGACCTTGTTTGCCGTTTCGATGGTCAGCCAGCCTTCGATTGCGCAACGGGACATGTTAGTGTCCTCACTAACCAGATCAAACTGCGGCCCCGACCAACTGCTACTGACCACCTCCCAGGGATAGCCGGCAGGCTTGGTCTCGTGAATAATAAGCGCACTCGCCGCGCCCTGGCGAGCCGCCTCCTCATATTTGTAGGTCCAGCGCCCATAGTAGGTCATGGCATTGCCATTGAAGAGATCTTCATCGTGGGTTTCGAAACCGGGATCGTTCACCAGCATGACTACGGTTTTGCCGCGAACATCCAGTCCGGCATAATCGTTCCAGTCGTATTCAGGGGCAACGGTTCCGTAGCCGACAAAGATCAACTCCGAGTTATTGATAGAAGTCCTGCCCACGACTCGCTTGGTCCAGGCCATGTATTCATCTCCATAGGAGAATGAATTACCTTGTCCTTTTCCGCCAATCATGAGTCTTGCATCTGACTTCGCTGTGATTTCCACCAGCGGGACCTCCTGGTAATAGCTGTCGCCATTGCCGGGCTGCAATCCCAATTGTTGAAATTGTTCTTTTAAGTAGCTGACGGTTTTCTCCTCGCCTTCACTGGACGGCCCCCGCCCCATGAATTCATCCGAGGCGAGTGTTTGAATATGACGAGTCAACTCTGCTTCTATAATGCTGTCTTCGCCCGCCGAATCGTAGCTGCTGCAGCCGTGCATGGCAGCCATCATCAAAAAAAGTCCCGAACCAAGAATAAAAGTAATTACACGCATTTGATCCTCCTCGACCGCTAATATTTTGTTGGTAGGAAAAGTTCCTCTCGAAAATATGCCTTTTTACTAACTTAGACAAGTCAATTATGTGCTCACCATTAATGGTCCCATAAAGATGGTAAGCCCAACCTGGCTCATCCTTTTGTTGCTTTTCACACGTTTTGCAGCAGCCTATCGAG
>JAUXJX010000341.1 GCA_030624545.1 Bacteroidota bacterium
AGCGAGGCCAGATCGAGATTTCCGTTTCACCGTTTTACCATCCCATATTGCCTTTGCTTTGTGATACCCGAATCGCACGACAATCACAGCCCGAGATTTCGCTACCCAAGCACAGGTTTCGCCATCCGGAAGATGCTCGGGAACAGGTGACTCGCGCAATCGAGTTTCATGAAAAGCGTTTCGGGAACATACCCAGCGGAATGTGGCCATCCGAGGGCAGTGTAAGTGAGGAAGTGGCGGACATTTTCGCACAGAACAACATACGCTGGATCGCTACCGACGAAGAAATCCTGTTCTCAAGCTGGAGCAGCCTTAATTGGCATCATTTGGCACGAGAAGATTTGTATCGTCCCTGGCGCGTTGAAACTCCATCGGGTAGTCTTGCCGTTTTCTTTCGTGACCATGAGCTGTCCGATCTAATCGGATTCGTTTACCAGGGCTGGGAGCCTGAGCGGGCTGCAAATAACTTTATTTCCAAGCTAAAGCATATCCGGAATTCCATCATCCGCAGGTACGGGGAAAGCCGCCTGAGTGACTCAATAGTCTCTGTTATTTTGGATGGGGAGAATTGTTGGGAGTTTTATCCGCAAAATGGGCACCCTTTTCTTGAGTCATTATACGAGCGAATCTCAGACGACCCCGAACTGAAATCGGTCACATTCAGCGAACATTTGGATTCCAGCGATTCCCCGGAAAAGCTGCCAAAGCTCTTTCCCGGATCGTGGATCAATCATAACTTTTCGATATGGATCGGGCATCCTGAAGATAATCTGGCCTGGGATTATGTTTATGAGGCTAAGCGAGCTTTGATTTCCGCACAAAAAAGTGGGAAATATTCTAAGGAGATATTGCAGAGTGCGAACGAGGAAATCCTCGTCGCGGAAGGCTCGGATTGGTGCTGGTGGTATGGAGATGAACACGCTACGGATAATTCCACGGAATTTGACGAGTTGTTCCGGTCGCATCTGATTCGGGTTTATGAATTGTTGCGAGTGGACGTGCCTTCTCACTTCTATGAGCCGATTCGGAAAAGAGGGCATAGAAAGGTCATAATCTCCGAGCCCGTGGGTTTCATCTCGCCCATCATTGATGGGATGGAAACAAATTACTTCGAATGGCTTGGCGCTGGCGTATTTCATACTAAGCATCATGGTGAGTCCATGCACCAGACGGCCCAGTTTGTCGAATGCGTCATCTTCGGTTTTGATCTCGACAATTTCTATGTTAAGGTTCAGACGAAGGAAGGAAATACGCGGAAGGAATTGGACCAGCACGAAGTTGTGTTGAACATTGTAAAACCACGCCACATCAAGTTGAGAGCCAATTTAGCTTCTTTGCGGGGAAAAAACCCAAAGAGTGGATTCCGGATCGAGGTGAACGGCAGGTTGGAAGAAACAGCCAATGGCGTTCAAGCCGCACATAAAGATTTTTTGGAGATAGGGATACCGTTCCGATTAATCGGTGGCAAGAGCGGCGATGAAGTGGGCTTTCAGATTCGCGTGTATCAGGAGGAGAAACTGCTGGAGAAGTGGCCGCCCAAATCGGACCTGATTCAGGTTCAGATTCCAGATCCTGAATTCGAGAGAATAGAGTGGAAAGTATGATTTTGTAAGAGCTTTAGTCGAAGCGTGCGATAAGAGTTTTTTTATTGCATTGCCAGCGATTAGTTGTTATATTCTTAATTCTGAAGTGGGCCCCAGAGCCCACTTTTTTGTTGGGTGCAAATTCTGCACAAGCTATGGAAGTTACGGATAAATTGAAATCATTAGTTACAACCGAGCTTGAGTGGGCGGGGCTCGAGCTGATTGATCTGAAATTGAAGGGCAAGCCGGGTCGATTCCGGCTTTGCATTAAGGCAGACAAAGACTCCGGCATTTTGGTGGACGAATGTGCGGACATATCGAGGCGGTTATCGCGGATAACGGAATTGGATCAATTGCTCGGGGCTAATTATCAGTTGGAGGTGAGTTCGCCGGGAATGGGTAGACCGCTGGGAACGGAATCAGAATTCCGGATGAAGATTGGCAGATTCCTAGAGGTTACGTATTCTGATAACCGAATTGAGAGAAGAGTCAAAGGTAAATTATCTGACGTTCTGCAAGATGGCATCTATCTCGACCTGGAAGATTCAACGGAATTTATTCAGTACTCGCAAATCTCAAATGCTGTGCAGGCTCTACCATGGTGATCTGCAGAGTTGAGTGCTGCTTCAGTTCAATGAATTGGACAAAAGGAAAGTACGAGTCATGAGAGTAGATATTGCGGATGCAATTTCAACGCTGACCAAAGAAAAAAACGTGGATCGTGAATTGATGACGGTCATATTGGAAGACGTTATCAAATTAATGATTCGCAAGAAGTACGGGGCTGACGAGAATTTCGATATTTTTGTGAATATTGACAAAGGTGAAATTGAGATTTATCAGAACAAAGTTATTGTAGAAGAAGTGGAGGACGCCTCCATTGAGGTCGATTTGGAGACGGCCAAGAAGTTCGAACCGGATTTGGAAATCGGAGATGAATTTGTGGAGATCGTGGATCCAAGTACATTTGGGCGCAGGTTGGTAATTGCAGCGAAACAGAATTTGAGCCAGAGATTGCGAGAGTTAGAAAAAGCCCATATTTATGAAGAATTTCAACATCGCATCGGCGAAATCATTATCGGGGACGTTCGGCAGATCAACCGTGGAGATATCTACCTAAACATTGACCGAACGGAAGTTCTCCTGCCAAAAAGAGAGCAAATTCACAATGAGCGTTACAGAAGAGGTGAAAGTCTCCGGGCAATCGTCAAGGAGGTTGAGTCGACTTCGAGAGGTCCTGAGATCATAGTTTCCCGAAGAGATCCGCAGTTCTTAATCAGGCTCTTAGAACTGGAAGTACCGGAAATCTATGACGGCGTAATTGAGATCCGGGGGGCAGTCCGGGCTTCAGGAGAGCGCGCGAAAATCGCCGTCTATTCGAATGACAAAAGAATTGACGCCGTCGGCGCTTGTGTCGGAATGAAGGGAATTCGTATTCAGGCGATAGTTCGCGAATTAAACAACGAAAAAATCGATGTAATTAACTGGAGTAGCGACGCGGAGATTTATATTACGCGCGCGTTAAGCCCGGCGAAGGCCATTATTGTCACAATAGACGCGGAAAACCAAAGCGCGACTGCCATAATTCCTGACGACCAGGCTTCAATCGCTATCGGCAGGGGGGGAATAAATCGAAAGTTGGCCTCCCAGCTAACCGGATACGAGATAGAGATCCTGAAGGATTCTGACCATCGCGATTTGATATCTCGTGCGCAGGCAACATTGGACCACGTGGAGATAGGTGGGGTTGGAAGATCCATTCTAAGCAAATTGCAGCAAGCAGAAATTGAGACAATAGAGGATATACTACGTTCCGGTGAAGAGGGTTTGGTCGCAATTCCAGGTATTGGTGCAAAAACCGCAGAAAAGATCATCGAATCAGTTAAGAGTTACGTAGAGCAGCAATGACAGAAATAGATGAAAATGTAGCGCCGCCCACCACGGCTAAGAAGCTCCGAATCGTAAAGGTTGCAAAGGAGTTTCACATTTCGGTTGAAACTCTTATGGAGTTTCTTCAGGAGGAGGGCTTTACGGTACAAAACCAAATGAGCTTAGTGACTCCTGAAATGCACGCCATGATCGAGGAACGGTATCAAAAGGAGACTGATGATCCGTCGGATGTCGTTGATGAGATGGATTTTCAGACCAAGGC
>JAUXJX010000259.1 GCA_030624545.1 Bacteroidota bacterium
CATCGCGGCAGTAAAAGGGTACAAGTGTATTGTTGTGATGCCTGAGGGAATGTCCGAGGAGCGCAAGAAACTGGACCGCGCTTATGGCGCCAAGTTGATCGAAACTCCCGGGGGAGAAAGCGACGTGGATTTGGCCCTGGCGAAATTGGAGAAGATCAGAAGCCAGTCTCCTGATGAATTTTGGATACCGGCCCAATTCGATAATCCAGATAACGTAAACGCCCATTACCAGACCACCGGACCCGAGATCTGGGAACAAACAAATGGCAATTTTGATGCCTTTATCGCCACACAGGGCACCGGCGGCACGATCACCGGCGTCGGGCGCTATTTTCGTGAGCGCAATCCGGAGATCAAGTTATATGCCGTGGAACCGGCTGAGTGCCCACTGTTGTCCCAAAGACAATGGGGCCCTCATGGCATTGAAGGAATCGGCGATGGATTCATTCCTGATAACCTTGATGTCAGCCTCTTAACGGGACTCATCACCACAACCACGGACGAAGCCGTAGCTATGGCGCAGCGGCTGGCACGATTGGAAGGCATATTCTGCGGCATCTCTTCGGGCAGCAATGTAGCGGCTTCCATCAAATTCGCCAGGATGCATCCGGAGTGCAAAACCATCGTTACAATGATCAACGACACGGGACAGCGCTATTTCACTACCGCCCTTTGTGGGGAAGAGAAACACGTGGAGGTGCCGGAAAGGGAGCATCCCATGGATGAACGAACGCAAAAGGAACTCGACAAATACCAAAACGCATGGGAGATCATAAACTAGATGAACAGAGTAATTCTCGACAGGTCTAAGGATTCCGAACAAGACTGTGTGCAGTTTCTGCTGGACCTCATCGCCATACGCTCGATGAGCAGTGACGAAGGTGCGGCTATCGACAGAATCAAGCAGGAAATGGAAAAGCTCGGCTATGATGAAATTACCATAGACCCCATGGGCAATATTTTGGGCCGTGTTGGAAATGGGCCCGTGATCATCGCGCTGGATGCGCACGTCGATACCGTTGATGTGGGCGATCCATCCCTGTGGGATATGGATCCCTTCGAGGCCGTCATCAAAGACGACGTCATTTATGGACGCGGCGCAGGAGATATGAAGGGATCCCTGGCTGCGATCACATATGGCGGCGCCCTGGCGAAAGAATTGGGTCTTATTGACGGCGTCACGCTGTATGTCACCGGCACCGTCCAGGAAGAGGATTGCGATGGCCTGTGCTGGCAATATATTGTCAAAGAGGACAAATTACGGCCTGATTGTGTGGTAATTGCCGAGCCCACGAACTTAAATATCCATCGAGGCCAGCGGGGCCGTATGGAGATGGAAGTACACACCAAAGGGCTCTCCTCACACGGCGCTATGCCGGAGAGAGGCGTCAATGCAATTTACAAAATATCTCCGATCATTTCAGATATCGAAAAACTCAACGACGGCCTCAGAGACGATCCGTTTCTGGGGAAGGGAACCATAACTATCTCACACATTCGCTCCACATCCCCTTCTCTGAATGCCGTTGCGGACAGTGCAACCATACACATCGATCGCCGCCTTACGGCCGGGGAGACACCGGAATCGGCGGTTGCTGAGATTGAGCATTTGGAAAGCTTCCGGCGAGCCGAGGCGAAGGTAGTGGTTCCGGAATATGACACGCGAAGTTACACGGGCCTCATCTATCCGACCCCAAAAATCTATCCCACGTGGCTGTTGGAAGAAGATCATTATGCGGTTCAAGCCGGGGCCGAGTGTTATCAACAGCTTTTCGGCAGCCGACCCAAAATCGACAGATGGAATTTCAGCACCAACGGCGTCGCCACCATGGGTCTGTTGGGCATCCCGACGATAGGATTCGGTCCGGCAAACGAAATCTATGCGCATTCGCCCCAGGACCAATGCCCAGTCGATCACCTGAGTAAAGCCATTGCCTTCTATGCGGCATTCCCACAGGCATTCATGCAAAAAAAGGAGGAAGTTGATTGACAGAACAGCTTCGTGGCCGAGATTTCATCGCCACCCAGGATTGGGGAAATGATGAGATCGAGATCGCTCTTGAAACGGCAAGAGAGCTTAAAGAAAAATTCCGCCATGGCGAATCGCATCGTCTGCTGCCGGATAAGACCTTGTTCATGTTCTTCTTCGACAAGTCCACCAGAACGCGGAATTCATTTGAAGCCGCCATGACCCAATTGGGCGGACATGCCCATTTTATTTCATCCGAAACATCTCAGATTTCTCACGGCGAAAGTCCCAAAGATACCGGCATCATTCTTTCCAGCTATGGCCACGGCATTGCCATACGGC
This sequence comes from Bacteroidota bacterium, assembly GCA_030624545.1. Classification (GTDB taxonomy): domain Bacteria; phylum Zhuqueibacterota; class JdFR-76; order JdFR-76; family DREG01; genus JAUXJX01. The sequence goes on from JAUXJX010000259.1 coordinate 2,312, forward strand.
ACGATTTGGTGCCGGGTGAGGGCAATACATTCATGAGGGAGGTGGCCAAGTGGTCCGACAAGCCCGTGCTCAACATGCAGTGTGATATCGACCACCCGTTTCAGACGCTGGCCGATCTAATGACCATGAGGGAGATTTTCGGCAACGATTTGCGGGGACGCAAGATTGCGATTTCATGGGCGTACGCACCGAGTTATGCCAAGCCAATGTCCGTGCCGCAGGGACTGATTACCCTGATGACTCGATTCGGCCTCGACGTTACGTTGGCGCATCCGCCGGAATACAAGCTCATGGATTTGCCCCTCCACCAGGCACGCGAAAACGCCGAGAAATACGGCGCCCGGTTTGAGATCGTTGATGATATGGATGTTGCATTTGAGAATGCCGACGTCGTCTATCCAAAAAGTTGGGGTATCGAATCGCTCTTTCACAATCCGGAGGAGGCGCTGGAAATCTCCAAGAAATATCAGGATTGGATCTGCAACGAGCGACGCATGTCCCTCGCAAAGAAGGATGCAGTTTATATGCATTGTTTGCCGGCGGACCGCGGGCATGAGGTTGTAGATGCGGTGATCGATGGGCCGCAGTCGGTGGTTTATCCCGAGGCGGAGAATCGGCTGCATACGTGCAAGGCGATGATGGCGCTGACGATGTGATATAAAGATTGTGAAAGGGCAAAGGTGAAAGGGTAAAGGTGAAAAGTCAAAGGTGACAGGGCAAAGGTGAAAAGGCAGAGGTGAAAGGGCAAAGGTGAAAGGGCAAAGGTGAAAGGGTGAAAAGGCAAAGGTGAAAGGGCAAAGGTGAAAGGACAAAAGTGAAAAGGCAAGGGACCTCACCTTTCACGTCTGCCTTTTTACCTTTCACGAGCTTTCCATGAAAACCCTCATCAAAAACGGTTCTATTGTAACCCCGGAAGAATCCCGGCAGGCAGATCTCCTGATCGAGGGCGAGAAGGTCCGGAAGATAGGAGAGAACCTCACAGACGAAGCCGACGCTGAAATCGATGCGACCGGTAAGTACGTCCTGCCCGGCATAATCGATGCTCACACGCACATGGGGATTCCGATCCTCCATACCTGGTCTTCCGACGATTTTGACTCCGGCACGACTGCAGCCGCCTGCGGTGGCGTCACGACCATCATGGATTTTACCGTGCAGGAGAAGGGTCAGTCTTTGCCGGATGCAGTGCGGGAGCGCATGAAGAGAGCCGAGGGCAAGGCGCACGTCGACTATTCCTTTCACTGCAATATAACCGATTTTGCTTCGGCTACTTTAGAGGAGATGGAAGAGGTAGTAGAGCAGGGCGTGCGAAGCTTCAAGGTCTTCATGGCCTATAAGCGTTTGGGCATGATGCTCAGGGATGATGAGCTTCTGCAGGTTTTCGCCAAGGCCAAGGAGTTGGATGCGGTCATGATGCTCCATGCCGAGAACGGCGACACCATCGATTTTCAGACGGACCGTTTGATCGAATCGGCAACGGTTTCCGCGCATTATCATCCAATCAGTCGCCCAGTCGAAACGGAGATCGAGGCGGTACAGCGGGCGATTGTACTGGCTGAAGCAACGGGAGTTACTTTGTATATTGTTCATCTCACCTCCGGGCGAGCCCTGGAGCTTATTCATGCGGCTCAGGAGAGGGGTCTCCCCATTATCGCCGAAACCTGCCCCCAATATCTGCTTTTCACCGACAAGGTTTATGATGAATCCGACGGCCACTGTTATATCGCCAGTCCGCCTTTTCGCAAGCAGGAAGATTGTGATTCTCTTTGGCAAGGACTTAGCAATGGATGGATCAGTACGGTGGGAACCGATCACTGTCCATTTACTCGAGAGCAGAAGGAGAGCGGGGGAAGGAAATTCCATGCGACGCCCAATGGACTTCCAGGAGTGGAAACATTACTGTCCCTGATTTACAGCGAGGGCGTCCGAAATAATCGCATAACTCTTAACAAAATGGTTGAAGCCTTGTGCGAAAATCCGGCGAAGATTTTCGCTCTTTATCCGCGCAAGG
>JAUXJX010000353.1 GCA_030624545.1 Bacteroidota bacterium
AAGGGCTTCGGCCAAGTGGTCGGCAACGATGACCCCGCTCTCTGTACCCGGCACGACAGCGGCGGGAGCCAGCTCGCTAATGGTCTTCGAAAGTTCTTGTATATCTCCTTCGTATACAAATTGAGACACGTAATCATCGCTGCTGAATGTTGTTAAATAGTATTCCGGTGGATTTGCTAAACTGCTAACGTGGATGCACTTCCATCCATTCTCATTTAGAATAGCGGGCAATTGCGAGCCGGACGAATAACCGTCGACAATAACGAGTCGCTTCGTCATCGGCTCTCTCCCGCTTTATCTTGTTTGCTTTTAATCCACAGAATGTAGCAGGTGAAAACGGCAACAATGGAACAACCCAACGCTGATGTCGTGGACCAAGCTATTCGACCATCGAAACCTTGAAATGCATATGTCAATACAGGTCCAAGTGACAGAAGCGCGACGACCGTGAAGGGCTCCGAGTACAGAATGCCGCGTTGAAGCATCCAGAGTGGTATGACAATACCGAGAAAAGTGGCGATTGCCAGACGAACGATCTGGGATTCGCCCTCGACGGACAAACCTGGTCCAGTCAAGCCGAGAACCATAGCTGCTAAAATCAGCAAATAGAAACGATGCGCCATGATCTGGCTTGCACTCCAGCCTTTGTCCCCAAGCCGCTTAACGGCAACAACATTCATCGCTTGGGCAACACCGCCGATTGTGGCGGCCAGAAGACCTATTAGTGCATGAGAGATATGTATTTCTCGCAGACCGGAGAAGCCCGATAGTGACGCCCACGCGAGCAGAGCCGTCCCGAAAAGGATGCCCGCTGCCCCAAAGTAAGAATACGGAGGCAGCTTTCGCCAGCGTATTACTCGCTCAAGTCCTATTGTGGCCAGCGGGCCAATACCTACTAATATTGCAGTAGCAACAGCCGGTTCAATAAATTTTAAGGCATAAAAGTAACAGAACCAATTAAAGGCGCCAGTCGTATTTACGGTAAAGAGCGTCAGAAAAGAAGATTTGCCGATCGCAAGCGCGTGCACGCCTTGCGTAATGGCAAGTTGCATCATGAAAAACAAACTTGCAGCTAAAAAACCCCAAAACAAAAAAGGAACAAGATGCAGGCTCTGCAACAAGTTGCCAGAAAAAACTGCGTTGGCGTTGGCCATGACAACGAAGGCTGCGACGTAAAATATTCCAAGGTTCTTTTTTGCAGAAGCAGGATGTTGGACAGTTGTTACCATTAGGCAAGTTTTCCTTTTGATCTATCGAAAGGAAATACTGTAGTCTTCAATCCATCTATTTATCTCAATAGCCGGGATCAGAGCCTGCATTGCATTTACGCCAGAGTTACCTTCTTTTAATCTGCCTAACAGGTTATTCATTCGGTGCATGTCGAATATCCCAGCTATTGGGGAGTGCCTGTCATTGATGGCTAAGGTGACCTCACTGAGAAGTGCCTGGTCGAAGCTTGGGCTTTGCACGTGCGGATACGCGCTTTTCTTTCGCTCCAACGTGCTGCCGGGCAGCATGTCGGCCATAGCCGACTTGAGCAGCCCTTTCTCGCCTCCCCGGGACTTCATTGACCAAGGCACATTCCATACATACTCAACCAGCCGGTGATCGCAGAATGGAAGCCTCATTTCCAGTCCCACAGCGGTCGTCATTCGATCCAATCGGTCAAGCAGCGTCGCCAGCAATCCGAACAAGCCGAGGTAGAAAATTTCTCTTATACGGGCGTTCTCCGGATCCTCGCCGGGAAGCCGTGGAACCTCTGAAATCAATTGAGAATATCTCGCACGTTCGTCTTCAAGTGGATCGATCCGAGCGGCAAGTTCCGGTGACAAGAGGTCACTGAGTCTGAAAAAATTCGGAAGCCAGGGAAACTGGTCGCGGCGTATTAATTCCGGATCGAAGAAGTATTGATGTCCTCCGAAGATTTCATCCGAAACTTCGCCCGTCAATCCGACCAAACATTTACGCCGCATCTCACGAAATAATAAATACATCGAAGCGTCGAACTGGCCGAATCCCGGCAAATCCCAAGCACGGCGGGTTTCCGGTAGAGCATCCAGCAAATCCTGTACGGTGATATCGAGCGTTTCGTGCCGACTGCCAATAAATTTTGCCACTTTCACCGCGTAAGGGGCGTCGCGGTCGGGGAACCGTTCAGTCGGAACGAAATGGTCTTTATCGGTTTCAAATTGAACGCAGAACGTATCGAGCATCCTGCCCGATTTTTCCCCTTTTAGCCTCTGCATGGCCAGCGCGGCTACAGAACTCGAATCGAGTCCACCCGACAGCATGGTCCCACATGATCCCTCGGGGGGAACCTGGCGGGCGACAATATCTTCCATCAGCATTCGGACATGCTTTGCAGACTGCTCGAAAGTTTGCTCGTGGGGCATGCTGACCAGGCCCCAATATTTTTTTACAGAGAAATCCGACTGCGAATAGGAGATGACATGGGCCGGTGGAACAGCCTGCAAACCGACCAACGGCGTCTCGCCTGGCAACGCCAAACGGGGTTGGAGAAGGATCGAAATAGCTGAAAAGTCCAGTCGGGCCTCAAATAGCGGATTGGCAATGATCCCCTTCGGTTCAGAAGAAAATATTATGCCGTCATTATATTTGAAGTAGTAAAGATGCTTCATTCCCAAACGGTCGCGGCCAAGAAGCAACCGCCTTCGCCTGCCGTCCCAAATAGCGAAGGCAAACATCCCATCGAGTCTGCTGACGAATTCACTTCCCCAGAGTAAAAATGATTGAATCAAAATTTCCGCTTCCGACGCAGCAGGAACGTCGCCATTTAATTCTTCGATTTCTCTTGCCAGTTCTCTAGAATTGAAAATTCTGCCACAATATATCAAAATCACCGGCGCGTTCTTGGTCTTGACCAATACGGGTTGCGTCGTGTCGTTGCCATCGCTGGCAATAGATCCTCGATGTCCAAACGCAACGTGCCGCGATAGCCAGGTCCCTCTGGAATCGGGACCGCGTTTCGACATCGTGTCCGTCATCGTGTCGAAAGTTTCGTCCTCTTTGACGAGATCTCGTCGAAAATCGATCCATCCTACAAGGCCACTCACAATGCTCTTCCCTTCTTCCATCGGCGATTGCTATGATACGGACTCATTCAAAATACTCGAGAGGGATGCCTCCTATCTCCACGATTTTGCTTCAATATTTCTATGCAAAACTGATCCCCTATGTGTGGGGCGCTGCACCAGCGGCCCCTTAACGAAGAGCGACAGCATCAGGGCATGATCGGTAAGGCAACCGACCGAGCTGATGAATTGCTCGAGACCGTCAGTGTCGCTCACCTTCTCTTTCTGGCCGAGGTTATGGACGATCCGTGGTTTGGCGCGACTGCCGGCGCGCACGCTTTCGACCAGGCAGAACTAGGTGTAGCCGTTGATGGTCTTTTCCCGGACTAAAATGACCGCTTAGCAGCGCTCACCACCCAAAATTCAAATTAAATCATCTAAAATTGTCAAGGGAAATATTCACCGGATGTACATCATTTGGTAGTCGCCCGTGAAGAATCCCGGCAGACGGATTTTCATGGCGTTTGAGGAGTGAAGCCGGCTCTGAGGAGTGCGGCGATGAAGGCGCGCAAAAGGGCTTCGAACCATCG
>JAUXJX010000526.1 GCA_030624545.1 Bacteroidota bacterium
ATTTGGGGTACGGTTATCATGACCGCAACAGGTATTGCAATGTGGTTTGAAAACCAATTCATGCGATGGTTTTCAAAGCTCTTTCTTGACGTATGCGGAACGATCCACTACTTTGAAGCCTGGTTGGCTTTTCTGGCGATTGTCGTTTGGCATTTCTACTTTGTGATATTCAACCCCGACGTTTATCCTATGAATTTTGCCTGGCTAACCGGAAAGATAACGGAGGAGGAGATGGAAACGGAACATCCTCTCGAATTGGAACAAATAAAGGAAACCGAGAGGAAGATCCTGGAGGAAAAGGAGACCTCGGAACAGTAGACCGATAATAATAATGTCATCTATGCTTTCAGGGACGCTAATGCGATTGTTTTTGCATCAAAAAAAGTAAGCTGCCAAATGGTGCGGAATTATGGGCAAACTCAAAGACAAATACAAATCTGCTTCTCGGCTAAATAAGATCATCATCAAAATTCTGGCCGGATTTTTCCTACTTTTATTATTCACGGGTCTCTCGGCAGAGTTCACCTCAAGACCTGACTTTTGTTCCACCTGCCATTATATGGAGCCGTTTTATGAAAGCTGGAAGACATCCACGCACAAAGACGTCACCTGCGTTAAGTGTCATTTTCCGCCGGGCCTCGCCGGAACGGTTCGCGGAAAATTAGAGGGCCTGGTTCAAGTTGTGAATTATGTCGGCCAGTCTTATATGAGGCGCAGGCCATGGGCCGAGATTGCCGATGCTTCCTGCTTGGAAAGCGGGTGCCATGAGACGCGATTGCTGAAGGGGCAGGTTATATTCAAAGGGGTTGTTTTCGACCATGAGGAGCATTTAGGTGAAATGCGCCGGGGTAAAAATCTTCGCTGCACGAGCTGCCATTCCCAGATCGTGCAGGGCGACCATATGGTCGTCACGGAAACCACATGTTTTCTGTGCCACTTCAAGAAAGGCGGAGAGGTGGAACCAACAACTTTTCGGACTCTCTCCGATTGTCGAACCTGTCATCACTGGGAATCCATTCCAAAGGAGGAAATGTCGCAATACCGCTACGACCACACGGAAGTGATCAGACAAAAAATCGAATGCGTGCGCTGCCACAATCAGACCATTGTGGGAGATGGTTTTGTGCCACGCGAAAACTGCTATTCCTGCCATTTTGATCACGAGCGATTGGGCCAATACGAAGACACTCCCCTTTTGCACAAAGTACATATTTCAGAACACAAGATTGAGTGCATCCAATGCCATTTGAGAATTCAACATAAGGTGCAGAAATTGTCGGCCGATGTTGAGGTGGAGTGTGCCACCTGCCATTCCAGTACGCATAAGGAGCAACTATTTCTTTTCACCGGCGAGGATTTCAATGGCGCCAAGGGCATGCCCAATCCAATGTTTGAAGCGGGCCTGAATTGTGCAAGCTGTCACATTTTTCATGAGAGTCTCATGGGTCAGGCGGATGTCAAGATTGCCAAACCTCAGTCCTGCGAGAGTTGTCACGGAGAAGGTTACGCCCATCTCCTGGCGCTGTGGGAGGAAGCGGCTGACAAAAAACTGGTAGCGCTCAACAAAATTATCATGAACGTAGAAGGCGCAATTCAGGATATCCCGGATAAGGATTCCCATGAAGCGCTTATCAATATCCGGAAAGCCAAGAATGGCTTGCACGTCGTCGAGGCCGGCAAAGCGATTCATAACATCACATATTCGGAAGAGATCATCAGGAAAAGCTATGAATATCTGGAGAAGGCCCTTGAACTAGCCAAATCGGATTTTTTGCTTCCGAAATTTGCCTCATCTCCGGTAGTGCCCAGTGAGTGCGCGAACTGCCATACAGGCATGGAAGAGATCTCAAGATCGTTCGAGGGAAGACAATTCTCTCACGAAATCCACCTGGTTGACCAACAATTAAAATGCAATAGCTGCCATTCAAATGCACGAAAGCACGGGGAGTTAACCCTGGATATGGTCGGCTGCAGTTCCTGCCACCACCGACCCGCGGCGTTGGAAAACTGCGAAAGCTGCCACAAATCCGCGGCGGAAATCTACTCGGGAGATTTTCAAAACAATATGACACCGGACATCATGCGGGAAGAAGAGGTGGAGTGCGTCGACTGTCATCTAAAGGACAATAAGGTGGTCCGACCCGAGGCCACGGTATGTCTGGACTGCCACGATGAGGGATACGACGAAATGGCCGTTGAATGGAAGAGCGAGGTAACTGATCTGTTACGGGAAATAGATGATCTGCTCACCCGACTGAAATCGACCCCGGGGTTTACCGGCACGGCTGATGTCGAAGAGGTGGAGAGAATCGTGGGCGAAATCAAAAAAGGCGCCGCCCGCGGTGTGCACAATTACGAGCTAACTACGGATGTTCTGCTGAAGGCGAAAACGAAACTACTGAGTTACACCCCCAGTCTCTAGCCGGGGTTAACACATTAGCCTTAATTAGTCAGCACCAGCCCGCTCGCTCAGGCTTGCCTACCGAACAGCGTGCTACAGATTGTCATTCCTGAGTGCTTTGAGACAGTGTGAAACTCTCTTAACCACGGATTGACACGGATTTTCACGGAAATAACAACAAGCCAACCAATGCCATTCTGGAAGCATGTCCGTTCGGCTGAGCCTTCGTCCCACTCAGGCTTCGTCCCAAGGCCGGGGCTCACGACGAAGCCTGAGTTTATCGAAGGGAA
>JAUXJX010000252.1 GCA_030624545.1 Bacteroidota bacterium
CTTCACTGTAGTTCAGGATTGACTCCGTCGAAGGGCGGCGGATCGCAATGACCTTTTGGACAGCCCCCTTTTAACCATTTCTGCTTACACAGACAGGAATGTCTGTGCGTTTTAACCCTATCCGCTTACACAGACAAGAATGTCTGTGCGTTTTGAACCCTGTCTGCTTACACAGCAGGCTGTTGCAGAATGGGTAAGAAACCTCGAATTGTCATCCTTGAATCCGCCGCAGGCGGATGAAGGATCTAGTTTGAAACTCATGCTAACTCTAATGCAATCAAATTATTAAGGGCAGTACGAACAAGATTCTTCGCGGAGCCTGTCCTGAGTTTACGAAGGGCTCAGAATGACGTTCTGTGTAATTTTGTGCATTCCGCAACAGCCTGACAGACAAGAATGTCTGTCCTACCAATCCTGCCAACATTCACAGACAGGAATGTCTGTGCTACCCCTTATTCCCGTAAAATTCCTCCAGCAGTGCATCACTAATTCCCATCGAACTGAATCCGCCATCATTATATATGTTCTGCATGGTGATTCTTCTGGTGAGATCGGACAGGAGAACGGCCACCAGATCCGCACAATCCTCTGCAGTAGCGTTGCCCAGGGGTGATGTCTTCTCCGCGAAATCATAGAGGTGGTCGAAGCCCTCGACGCCGCTGCCCGCCGTGGTTTTTGTCGGGCTTTGGGTAATCGTATTAATACGGATTCCCCGCGCCCCAAGCCGGGCTCCATAATTGCGGGTGATGTTCTCCAGCAGAGCCTTCGCATCTGCCATATCCGAATACTTGGAAAAAACGCGCTGCGCCCCGATGTAAGTCAGCGCCACAATGCTTGCCCCATCATTTAATGCATCGGCATGCAGCGCACCGGAGACAATTCTGTGGAGCGACATGGCCGAGACATCCAGTGTTTTGTGGTACCAATCATAGTGCAGGTCGGTATAGTCCCGCTTTTTGCGAACATTCGGCGACATGCCAATGGAGTGCACAATAAAATCGAGAGCGCCGAACCTCTCCTTCGTCTCGGCGAATACACTTGCGATATCTTCGCTTGAGCTGGCGTCACAAGCGATGAGCGGCGCGTCGCCACACTGTTTGGATAATTCCTCGATTTGACCCACTCGAATTGCGGCCTTCATATTCGAAATGGTGAATTTCGCCCCCTCGCGATACGCGGCCAGGGCGATCTGCCAGCCCAGACTTCGCTCGTCCAGGGGACCAAAGATAATACCCTTCTTGCCTTCCAATAATCCGTAGCTTTTGGTTTTCATTGCAGTGGCTCCAGTTTTTGTTGATTATCTACTTTCTTCTTTCAATGGATTCCCGCGACAAAAGCGAGACTGTGAAAACTCTCTTAACCACGGATTGACACGGATTTTCACAGATATAAGAACTAAGCCAACACAGGCTCAAGCATTCGGGAATGACGGTCAAAACTAGTGCAAATAGCGTCAGAGAATATGAAGATTATTTATCAAAATTCAAAATAAAAATGAATTGGCCATTGGCCAAAATTGTCTTGAGCTACCGACAAAAGAGTAAAACGGCTGTCAAATCTGGCTCAGACGCTTCATTCAAATTATTTGATTTTTTAGACCGAATCGCTTACTTTTATCTCTGCTTTTGGAATTGACGCCTCGTCATCTCATTTTGCGACCCGGTTCTAGGGTTGATCGATTTCCAGGAATAGAATAGTTCTCGGGTTCGCAGCTCTTGGCCGTCCATTAGAAAGGACCAAAAGGATAATGGAGAACAATCATTTTGATGAAGTATTGACCCAGGATGATATCGAGCTCAGGGAGTGGCTTGAATCGCTGGACTATGTTTTGCAGACCGGGAAACCTGAGCGGGTTCGGAAACTGCTGAGGGAACTACAGGTGTATGCCCAAAGGTCCGGCGTTTCTATTCCGTTCACGGCAAACACACCCTATATTAATACCATCCCCGTCGAGGATCAGCCTCCATTTCCAGGCAGCAGAGAGATCGAACGCCGGAACAAGAGTATTATCCGCTGGAACGCCATGGCCATGGTTGTACGGGCAAACAAGATGGAAGACGGAATTGGCGGACATATTTCCACCTATGCCTCTTCCGCCACATTGTTCGAGGTGGGGTTCAATCATTTTTTCCGCGGCAAGGGTGAAGACCACAGCGGCGACATGGTGTTTTTCCAGGGACACGCATCTCCCGGCATTTACGCTCGCGCATTTCTGGAAGGCCGAATTTCCGAAAGGCAGTTGGAGAATTTTCGCCGGGAATTAAGCCCCGAGGGCGGCTTGTCCTCGTATCCCCATCCCTGGCTCATGCCCGATTTTTGGGAGTTTCCTACGGTATCTATGGGTTTGGGCCCAATCATGGCAATCTATCAGGCACGCTTCAATAGGTATCTGATGGACAGGGGGCTGAAAGACACATCAAAAACCAAGGTCTGGGCTTTTCTGGGCGATGGTGAGCTTGACGAGCCGGAGGCCCTGGGGGCCATCACGCTCGCTTCAAGGGAGACGCTGGATAATCTCATTTTCGTCATCAACTGTAATTTGCAGCGACTTGATGGCCCGGTCCGCGGAAATGGTAAAATCATTCAGGAACTTGAAGCAGCGTTTCGCGGCGCCGGTTGGAATGTAATCAAGGTCATCTGGGGGAGTGACTGGGATCCTCTTCTCGCCAAGGATCACGATGGCGTCCTTGTCCGCAGAATGGATGAGACGGTTGATGGTGAATACCAGAAATATTCTGTTGAATCCGGCGCTTATACCAGGCAGAAGTTCTTTGGCGTCGACCCACGTTTGGTCAAAATTGCGGAGAGTCTTTCCGATGAGCAGATTCAAAAATTGAAACGTGGCGGTCACGACCCCGAGAAGGTATATGCGGCATACAAAGCGGCCGTTGAACATACCGGGTCGCCGACAGTGATTCTGGCAAAGACGATTAAGGGTTATGGACTTGGTGAGAGCGGAGAAGGCAAAAACATTACCCACCAGCAGAAAAAACTGAACGAGGACGAACTACGTGAATTTCGCACCAGGTTTGGCATCCCGGTTTCGGATGAGGAAGTTGCCGAGGTCACGTTCTATAAGCCAAAGGACGACAGCCCGGAATTGACCTATTTGCACGAGCGCAGAAAACAGTTGGGCGGCTATCTGCCCAGCCGGGTCGTATCGGTCAAGCCGATCAAAACGCCATCCGAAAAGATCTTTGAAGAGTTTTACAAAGGCACCGAAGGGCGCGCCGTATCCACAACGATGGCTTTTGTCCGCATTCTCGCCAAGCTCCTGCGCGACGCTGACATCGGAAAACTTATCGTACCCATTGTTCCGGACGAAGCCAGGACATTTGGCATGGAGGCCTTGTTCAGACAGATTGGCATCTACTCACACAGGGGTCAGTTGTATGAGCCTGTCGACAGGGACAGCCTGCTGTACTATAAAGAGGCAAAGGATGGCCAGATTCTGGAGGAAGGTATTACCGAAGCCGGTTCCAGGTCTTCATTCATTGGGGCCGGTACGGCATATGCCACGCATGGAATCAACATGATCCCATTCTTCATTTATTATTCCATGTTTGGTATGCAGCGTGTGGGGGATCTGGTCTGGGCGGCAGGCGACATGCAGTGTAAAGGTTTTCTAATTGGCGGCACATCAGGGCGTACGACTTTGAACGGTGAAGGACTCCAGCATCAGGACGGCCACAGCCACTTGCTGGCCTATCCTGTGCCCAATCTGATTGCCTATGATCCGGCATTCGCTTATGAGCTTGCAGTGATCATCCGCCATGGAATTCATCGGATGTTTGAAAAGCAAGAGAATTTATTCTACTATCTGACAGTAATGAACGAAAACTACGCTATGCCCCCAATGCCCAAAGGGGCGGAAACCAGTATTCTGAAGGGCATGTATCGATTCAAGAAATCGAAAATCAAGGAGCCAAAGTACCGCGCTCATCTGTTTGGCAGTGGCTCAATTCTGAACCAGGCCGTCGAAGCGCAGAAATTGCTGGAAGACAATTACGGTGTGGCTGCCGACGTCTGGAGTGTCACAAGTTATAAGGAGCTCCATCGCGACGCCCTTGATGCCGAGCGTTGGAATATGCTGCATCCGGGAGAAAAACAAAAGGGTCCATATGTATCCCAGGTTTTGTCGAAAGAGAGCGGTGTTTTCGTCGCGGCTTCAGATTATTTGAAGGCCCTGCCAGACCTGATTTCCCGGTGGGTGCCGGGTGAATATGTTACGCTGGGAACGGATGGCTTTGGCAGAAGCGACTCACGCGAAGCGCTGAGAGATCATTTTGAAATTGATGCAAGATGGATAACCTTGTCTGCTCTATCCGCTTTGGCCAAGCAGAAAAAGGTCGCGCCGGCTGTAGTAAAAAAAGCAATTAGGGATCTCGATATTGATCCGAACAAACCCAACCCGCTTTTTGCATA
>JAUXJX010000501.1 GCA_030624545.1 Bacteroidota bacterium
ATCTGGCTCCAGCACCGGAATCGGGGAAATTCTACCTCTCTCCTTTTCTCTGGTGATTTGGGCCGTGCCAATATGCCTATTCTTCGAGACCCGCATGCCCCTCCATCATGTGATGTCTTGATCATTGAATCCACCTATGGCGACCGCCTACACGATGATGAGGAGGATCGTCGGAAGGAGATGGCAAAAAAACTCGTTCAGCATGCCATTCAGCACAAGAGCAAGATTATTGTGCCAGCGTTTTCGGTTGGCCGCATCCAAGATATCATTATGCGCATCAAAGAATTGGTCAAAAACGGCGAAGTAGATCCTATTCCGATATTTATCGACTCCCCACTAGCGTTGAAAGCTACCAAAGTCTTTCGCCAACACCCGGAATGCTATGACGAGGAGACCTATCGAACATTCACTCCAACTGCCGCTTTTAGGTTCAATCTAGCCAGTAGCCAAATCACTTTTTCAACACATCGTTACTCAATTGAAGCTCTACTAGAACTGCTACGACAGGAAGCCCCCCGTTCTAAAATGCGTTACGAACAAGAGTAGTTGAGGAGGGCAAAAATGAGTGAACGGGATGGAAAGCTTTTAGTTACTCTAGAACAATCTGGTCATCGACGTTTCGGATAACAATCGCACGGCCAGCTTCATTGACATAGGCATCAATCCAATCTCCTTTATGGGCCGGACGATCAATTCGGGTATTTTCATCGACAGGAAGCCGAACTTCATCCTGAGTTTCCGTACGGATCACATAGGCCGCGCCTTCGATATGATGAACTTGGCCTCTAACCAATTTGACTGCACCATTACGCATCATGAGATCTTCCTGTAATTGTTGATAGCCTTTGGTGCCTTCCACGATCCCAAATCCAATATCGGCTTGACGCGTATTCGTTTCTGGCGAGTGAGTTGTACAACCTATGAATGTCATACTTACGGTGAACAGCCCGAAACACAGCACCCATTTTTTCATACCTACTCCTCCTTTGCCCGAACCTGCATGATACCTGTATCCAGCCTATCATAATCCTAACCGGTGTCCAGATGAAAACCCTCAGCCATGCCATATCCCGCTAAACGTTTTCTTGGTATGCTCTCTTCTAAATCAAAGGAGTTTGGTCTTTCGATATCGGCAACTTGTTTCTCTGCCAAAATTTTTCCTAATGGCTTGATTGACGAATGGAGAGATTTCTTTTACCCTTTCGTTGCTTATTTAGCCTACATGCTCTTCGTCCCATGAGAAATTCATTTTGAAATTCAGCAAGGCACTCGCGTCAAATTCCCTCGGGCCTGAAGGTAGGCGAATACCTTATCATCGTTTATTCCTTTCGTGAGTGCCACATATTTCCTAACTACCTAAGGAAATTCAGATGGCCATTGCACGTGTAACGGAAATTATTGCCAGTTCACCCATAAAATCTTTGAGGATGCCATTGCCATAGGTGTCAAACGCGCAAATAAGACGTTGAAAAACGTGTCCGGCGCGTGGATCAAAGACCAATCAATCAAAATTGAAAAAGGGGAAATTGTGCAATATCGCGTCGACATGAAGATAACGTTTATTCTGACTAATTAACCATTGGTAGAAGGAGGGCATTGAGTCTCATGCCCTCCTTCATAAGAACCATTCTTTCATGCTGACCAAGAATGTTTGATGCCGCTTCTCATCCCTACTTGGTGCCCGCAGACAATTCTTTTCGTTATGATCGAGCTTCCACCCAACCTCCGAAATCGGCTCCGAGCAAAAAACTTTGTGAAAAGCGTTTACAGTGGTTCATTAAGAACTTGGATGAAGTGCAACGCCGTCTCTATGCCCATGATAAATATGCCTTGTTGCTGATTTTTCAGGCTATGGATACCGCCGGGAAAGACGGCACAATCCGAGCAGTCATGCGAGGCGTGAATCCTGCCGGGTGCCAGGTTTTCTCCTTTAAACAACCATCGCACCTTGAATTAGACCATGATTTTTTATGGCGTACGACCTGCCGGCTTCCAGAACGAGGCCGTATCGGTATCTTCAACCGAAGTTATTACGAAGAGGTCTTAGTTGTTCGCGTTCATCCCGAATACCTTAAGACTCAAAAACTCCCCATACCCATTAGTCCTACCATATGGGACGAACGATATGAATCGATCCGTAATCACGAGCTTCACCTGGCCCACAACGGAACAATTATTTTGAAATTCTGGCTCCATGTATCCAAAGACGAACAGCGCCGGCGACTGCTCGCACGCTTGACTGAACCAGAAAAACATTGGAAGTTTTCTCAGCAAGATCTCCAAGAACGGAAACTCTGGAAACGATATATGGCTGCCTATGAAGCCGCGGTGAATGCCACGTCGCGATCATGGGCTCCTTGGTATGTGATTCCTGCGGACGATAAACCATTCATGCGCATGTGCGTCGCAGAGATCATTACTCAAACTTTGGAATGCCTTCACTTACAATATCCCGCAGTGAGCAGGGCTAAACGTCAGACATTCGCCAAATTTCGCAAGCAACTTCAACGATAAGCTGCATCTATTTGAACAAAATCCATATTGGGCATATCTTCTAATACCTCTGGGTTGGCACTGGTCATCTCACGATACGCTAACTAAGGAATTACATTGAATGATTGAAGGATTTTGGCGGGAAGTTCAACAGGTCTGGGATGCAGGGATTTTCGGAACCGCCTTAGGCGACATTTTTCTGATTTTCGGAATTTTTCTGTTGTTTCTTTTCTCCCGACGTATCATTTCCCGAACCGTCATGCATTCATTCAAACTCATGGCTCGAAAAACCCAAACCGATTTGGATGATCAGGTTTTAACTGCCCTTGAATAACCACTTGAATTCGCCTTCGTG
>JAUXJX010000312.1 GCA_030624545.1 Bacteroidota bacterium
CCTCAATCAAGGGAGCTCCAAAGACCAGAAACTTCTCTCTCACCGGGCTACTCGTCGAAAAATCTCTTGCCTCAGTTTCTCGATAATCGTCTATTTTGCGTTCCATGAATCTTAGTCCTTTTGGGATGAAACGATTTCCCTTAATTTTTACCCCACAATTTCTTCTAGTTCCAAAACAAGTCTACCATTCATCCTCTCTTCCAGTTCGGATTCAATCCAGTGGTAGGTATGCGATAATCCTTCCTCGAGAGAAACTGACGGCTCCCAGTCGAGAACCTTTCTCAATCTGGAATTATCACTGTTTCTTCCTCTGACTCCCTGGGGTTTGCTCAGATCATGTCTTGTCAATATCCGCTTAGTAGCAATTTCAGAGATGATCTGCACCAATTCATTTATGGTCACCAGCCTGTCCGTGCCGAGATTTAATGGATCCGCAAAATCCGATTGCATGAGCCGGTGGATGCCTTCAACGCAGTCGTCCACATACATGAAGGAACGAGTCTGTTCCCCGTCACCCCAGACTTCGATGGTATCACCATCCTGTACCAAAGCGATTTTTCGGCACAGGGCAGCAGGCGCCTTTTCCCGGCCTCCTTCGTAGGAGCCAAGTGAACCGTAAACATTGTGAAAACGAACAATGCGCGTTTCCAGACGATATTCTTCGCGATAGTATTTGCACAGCTCCTCTGCGTAAAGCTTCTCCCAGCCGTAGCCTTTTTCGGGGTCTGCCGGATAGGCCTTTTCTTCCTTCAATGCTACAACATCAGCACTGTGTTGCAGATATTGCGGGTAGACACACGCTGACGAAGAATATAGAAATCTCGCCACATCATTAATTCTTGCCGCCTCCAACATATGCAGGTTGATCAATGTGTTATTTCTGGCAATTCGTGCATGATATGCGGTGATGAAACCGATCCCCCCCATATCTGCTGCGAGTTGATAGACCTCTTCAACATTGTCCGTAGCCTTAAGGCAATTGTCTCGATCTCTTAGGTCGAGCAGGATGAATTCATCCGCCATCGTTCGACCAAATTCTGGTTTCTTGATGTCAACGCCCCGTATCCAATATCCTTTTCCTTTCAGATATTTCACCAGGTGATGACCGATAAAGCCGCCCGCTCCGGTTACCACTGCCCGATAACACATGATGCCTCCTCTATTTTAGGTCACATGTTTCAGAATGCGATGATGTGCACGGTGGGCCAATCACCGCCTCTTACAGCTCCGCCACGTCACTTACAGAACAAGTGATCCTTGGCTATATTCAATAGGATGGAAATAAGAAGGGAGTAAAAAAAAGCCCTTTTATAAAAAAGGGCAGCTACTTCATGTATCGAGAGTCGAATGTATGATGAATGCTCCGCAACTTCCTTGTCCTACTGATAACCAACTCAAATTTTTCTTGATTCAAAAGACAATGGTCTATGACTCTCTTCGCGCCATTATTAGACAAACTCCGTGCCAGTATAGACATGCAAGACAGTGAGGATTCGTGCTTCTTTTGTTGATACTCATTGGCGCTAAACCATTGTTTCACAATAATTTATAGGCGCGTATCTCAAGCCTCATTTTAGAGGGGAAAAAGTAAGAAAGCTACGAGAGGAAGTTATTGCCTATTTCCAGAACAGGGTGGTCGTTTTTTGCCCAGCAGGGGAGATTATTGGGGATGAAGACTTACCGGTAAAATTACAAGATCACATCGCCAAGACTGGTTTTTCCGCGCTGATTGCAATCGCCCTGGCAGGTCAAAATTGTAAGTATGGGCGAAAGGAGTTCTCTCTCATTTTTCACTGAGCTTTTTCAACATACCGGGATCGATTTCCACCGCCACGGATTGACGTATCGCGTCGATGCTGATGACAAATCGGTTCTCATTGCGTTTTTCGACCAATTTCCCCCGTATCCCAGTCAGCGGTCCATGAACAATTTCCACGGAGTCCCCCGCTAATAAATAATCATGGGGCTCCAGTCGAAAGCCGCCCTCTAGAAAACACCTAAGCCTCTCAATCTGGTCATCGGGAATAATTGAGGGTTTTCCACCAAAACCGACCATCCGCACGACGCCGTCGACCTGAAGTGAGTTGATTCGTTCTTCGGCAGAAACGTGGACGAAAATGTATCCTCGAAATAGAGGTTCTTCAACGCGTTTTTTGCGATCGCTCCACTGCCGCACTATCGTCTGGAGGGGCAGGTAGCATTCGACACTCTTGCGCTGCAGCTCGGCGTTTACCTTCTTCTCAAATCGAGGCCGCGTATAAAGGGCATACCAACGAAGGGTTTTGCTGTCCATAGTTACCAGCCTGGTAGATTCAGATAAGGATTTCATAATCCGGATTGCATTCTGTTTTAAATGATAAACATGCACCAGGAAAGATTCCAGTCCTAATCTTCGATGTCCCCCCGATTGGTGTGGAGATGCTTGATCTCAAAATGGATGGCCCGCTAACCTGGTTGGAAAGTCCTTGTGTAAATAGAGATGCAAACATGCGGCAAAACTTGTCTTTGAGGAAGACACTACACCTCTATCGCGTCCTTACGACGATGGTGCTTGCTCCTGCTGCGTTTATTCACCTTGCGTTTCTTCTTCTCCCCCGTTTCATCATAAGAGTAATGATAATAGTAATAATAATAATAAGATCCATACATCGATGATGAAGAAATATCGTTCAACAGCGTACCCAACATCCGGCCATCCACATTCTGCACCAATTCAAATGCTCTCAGTGCAGCATCGCGATCGGTTTTCCCTGATCTCAAGACCAGGATTGTGCCATCTACCCAGGGAGCAAGCACGAGGGCGTCCGTAACCGCAATAATGGGCGGGCTATCGAAAAGCACATGGTCAAATTCCTGCTTTAGCTTCTGCACGAGTTCCTGCATCCGATCCGAGCCCAGCATTTCGGAAGGATTTGGAGGAAGGATGCCCGTAGTGATCAAATATAAATTGTCTATTTGGGTAGGCTTGATAATGTCGGAAAGCGTTGCATTGCCGACCAGACAGTTCGTTAAACCGGTTTCCCTCTTGAGGCCAAATAGACCGTGTAAAACCGGACGGCGCAGGTCGGCATCGACCAAAACCGTTTTGGATCCCATCTGGGCTAATGCGATCGCAAGATTGGTCACCGAGGTTGATTTCCCTTCTCCCGGGCCTGGACTAGAGACCAAAATTGTCCTCGCCGGCTCCTCCGTTTTTGAATACTGAATTTGTGTTCTCAATCCCCTGTAGGCTTCCGATATGGGAGATTTGGGACGAAGATGGGTGATCAATCGATTCGTAATATCATCTGCTTCCCGGTTGTTGCCATTCTTAGAATGAAAATGGCTAACAAATTCAGGCAGCCATTTACCATTTGCTTCTTCCGATTCGATTCTTGGGATGGAACCAAGCAGTGGCAATCTGATCCGATCTACGTCCTCGACGGTCCTAACCGAATTGTCCATATATTCTCTGAAAAAGGTAATTCCCACGCCCAGGCCCACACCCAGGACGAAACCCCATATCAAGTTTCTTCTTTTCTTTGGCGAGATCGGAAAGTCCGGGGGAATCGCTTCATCAACGATTCCAATCTTTCCCACAAGCCCCGCCCGCGTAATTCTCGCTTCCTCATATTTCTCTTTCATCATGAGGTAAATATTCTCATTTAGTCTCCGAGAACGTTCCAACCTGGCCAATTGCAGAGTCTTGTCGGGCAGTTTTTCCAACTCCAGATTGTATCGATTCACAATGTCCTTTAATGCATCGGCCCGGGCTTATAGGCGCCAATCTCCGTCTCCATTTTGATAATGCTTTCCAAGACTTCCTGATGTCGAGCTACAGGCTCCCCGACCGGCATGTTTTGCTGCACAATTTTCTTTGTTTCGTCATTAAGCGCCCGCTTTAATCCCCCCAGTTTTGCTTTTTCTTTCCGCACCTGCGGATATTCTTCAC
>JAUXJX010000436.1 GCA_030624545.1 Bacteroidota bacterium
CCCTCCCGTCTTGGCGACATAGCCGGCAATCCCCTTATCAATGGAAAACCGAATTTCATTGATCTCTAAACCGTGGCCAATCCTGGACCATAGCTCCCCCTGCTCGTTGTCCAGAAGGAATACGGTACAGCGATCTGCCTGAAGAATGTCTTTTACTTCATCCATCAGAAGGCGAAGGAGATTATCCAGATCCAGTTCCTGGGATAAGTTCCTCGTGATAAAATAAAGTGTATTGATCCTTGCGCGGTCTTGTTCAAATTCGCGTAGTTTTCGATGAGATTCATTAAGCTGGGCGATCAACTCATCCCTGCTCAGATTGTATAAATCAATGTCGCTTATCAACTGCTTCACGAAGGCCTTCCCGACAAATCATGATCGCTCTTTTCCGGGCTGCTAATGCTTGTCATCAAGCTCTTCAAAATCGGCATCTTCAATCTGGGAATCATCGATATTCAGAGACTTGCCTTTCGGCTTTCCTTTCACACGAGTCTCGTTAGTCTTCCCCCCCAAGACCTGTCTGATCGCCTTATATCCAAAGTAAAACAACAACCCCCAGAATAGCAAAGTAAGAAACTTCACGTCATTTCTCCTCGCCAAAGCGGGGTATGTAGAATTTGGTGCCCCCCAGAGGACTGGACAGCTGATCAAGTAGGTTATCCAAATCCTCTTTTTTGTTGACAAAATCAATTTGGGTCGTATCGATTACGAGAAGGGGTGTCTTGCTATAATGAAAAAAGAAGTTGTTATACGCTTCCACCAGGGAGCGAATATATTCTTCGGTTATGCTCTTTTCGTAGGAGCGGCCTCTTTTGCGGATGTTGCCCATGAGTCTTTCTGTGTTAGACTGAAGGTAGATCACCAGATCGGGATTGGTGATGTCTCTTTCGAGCAATGAGGCAACCCGGTCGTAAAGCATATATTCGCGCTCGTCCAGCGTTAACGAGGCAAATATCCTGTCCTTCGCAAAGATGTAGTCGGAAATCAGAAGCGAATGAAACAGGTCTTGCTGCTTTATATCCTGTTGCTGACGATACCGGCTGAGCAGAAAGAATACCTGGGTTTGAAAGGCATATCTCTGGGGATTCTCGTAGAAGTCTTCCAGAAACGGATTCTCTTCATGTTTCTCCAAATTAACATGACCGGACAGTTGCTGACTGAGGAGCTTGCATAAACTAGTCTTACCGACGCCAATAACTCCTTCGATGGCAAGGTAACGTAGATTCTTCACGCAAGCACCTTTTCAGCAGAAGGATCGAATTGAATGTGCAATTCTTCGGCGGGGATTATCAGGCGCACCTCTCCACGATCGGGACAAGTTTGCACAAGTGAGCAGATTTTCTTGCGCGGCTCGATCAGTTCGAATTGCGGCGCTATTTCATCAAAAGGGACCAGAACAAACCGTCGATTTTGCAGATCACTATGCGGTATGGTAAGCCAGGAGAGATTTGTCTCTTCCTGGCCGTACGCCAGAATGTCAATGTCAATTTCCCGAGAATGCCATTTGCTCCTGTGTATGCGGCCTAGCTTCCTCTCGATAAATTTGACACATTGCAGCAATTTTGCCGGCCGGAAATGGGTCTGAATCTGAACTACGGCATTTAAGAAATTTCGCTGCTCCTTGATACCATATGGCTCGGTTTCGTAAACAGAGGACATTTTTTCAATTTGAATATTGGGAGAATTGTCAAGATGCCGTAGAGCCTGCACAATATACCAGAGACGATTGTCCAGGTTGGAACCCAATCCCAAAAAAACAAAATCTTTCATATACTACTATGGCCTGGTTATTTCGACTTCGACACCGTCGGAAATTCCACGGAGTGGGGCGTGAGGTTTTCGCACCCGCACAGTAATTTCCGGCACAGCGAACTGGTTCAAAATGGCGCGCGCAACGTCTTCTGCAAGCGCCTCAATCAAGTTGTATTCGCCTTCGATGACCAATTCTTCAATGACTTGATAAATCCTTGAATAATCGACGGTCTCCTCAAGCCGGTCAGATTGGCCTGGTTTGCTTAGATCTAAGAACAGTTCAACGTCAATTTCAAAGCGCTGCCCCTTTTCTTTCTCTGCATCTTCAACACCATGGTATCCGTAAAAAACGAGGTTAAGAAGGCGAATTGCATCCGGGCTGCGCTCGATTGTGCCCCTCCAAGGTTATTGATTTACACGACGAAAATTGTTTCAAATATACCAATTTGCGGATAAAGAATCAAGGCGAAATAGAAGCGGGAATGGGGTGGGTTAGGTGTGGTGGGGCAAGGGGGGAGGTTTGGCGCTTGGTGAATTCTACGAAGGCCTGAAAATCTTCAACTTTGGATCCTCTATGGCTTTGAAATGCTTAACATTGCTTGAGACGAGGATCATGTTGTTTTCTACGGCCGTGGCTGCGACTAAAGCATGTCCGGACCTCAAACCCGATGCGAGGGTGTACTCTTCAATATAGATCGACGCTCTGTGATGTATATTCTCAGTTAAAGGAAGCACGATAAATCCGAACGATGTAATGAAATCTTTCACATATTTCTGCTGAGTCTTGTTCTTGGTGGATTGCAGAAGTTCCATGTAAGTTATAGTTGTCAACAGCTTAATGGTGTTTACAACGATTTGTGGTTAAGTGAGTGGTAATAATCTGCGGCACAGATCCGCTCCCACGAGGACGCATTGTTGCGTGCAAAAAAAAAACAGGCCAAAGGGAAAACCCTCGGCCTGTTGATGATCGGAATTATGATGAACCGAAGTAATACATGCCGCCGCCAGGAGGCATGGGCGGAGCAGGAGGCTCTTCCTCTTTCTTATCTACCACCGTCGCTTCCGTCATGAGCAGTAAGCCGGCAACGCTTGCGGCGTTTTCCAGAGCCGTGCGGGTCACCTTGGTCGGATCAAGGACACCGACCATGACCAAGTCTTCGAATTCGCCAGTCTCTGCGTTGAAACCGAAAGCGCCTTCGCCCTGTAGTACCCTTTGCACTACGATGGAACCCTCAAAACCGGCATTCTCGGCGATTTTGCGAATAGGCTCTTCAAGGGCACGCCGAACGATCTGGATGCCGACTTTTTCATCCGCTGTTTCAGTCTCAACGGAATCCAGTACGGCCAGAGCGCGCAGCAACGTCACTCCGCCGCCAGCA
>JAUXJX010000453.1 GCA_030624545.1 Bacteroidota bacterium
AGGGCGCGCGAATCGGCGTGGCGCGCAACTACTTCGGCTTCCACGACAAAGTGGACGAACTCATGGAAGGCGCCATTGCAGCGATGAAAGAGGCCGGCGCAATTGTGGTTGATCCGGCAGACATCGAGACCCGCCGCAAATATGGCAATTCCGGTTTTGAGGTGCTTCTGTATGAATTCAAAACCGACCTCAACAAATATCTCGCCGGGCTCGGCAATGACGTGGCCGTGCATTCTCTGCAGGAACTAATCGAATTCAATGAAGCCAATAAAGAAGCGGAAATGCCCTACTTTGGCCAGGAAATCCTCATTCAGGCGCAAGAAAAGGGCGACCTTACCAGTCCGGAATACAAAGAAGCCCTAAAGAAAATTCTTCGACTCTCCCGCGACGAAGGCATCGACGCCACACTAAGCAAGCATGAATTGGATGCAATCGTCGCACCGACAGGCGGACCGGCCTGGGTGACGGATTGGGTCAACGGCGACCACTTTTCCGGCGGCAGCTCATCGCCGGCGGCCAGGGCCGGTTATCCCAACATTACGGTGCCGGCGGGTTTCGTTCACGGTTTGCCGGTCGGCATCTCCTTTTTCTCACGTGCGTATAGCGAGCCTTTGCTGATTAGGTTGGCATATTCCTTCGAACAAGCGACCAAACATCGCAGCCCGCCGCAGTTTTTGCCACACGCGGATTTTGGATGAGATTGAATTGCATTCGATACGGAGTAGACGAAAATTCATGAATTTCGTGAAACTGGTGATTACTCCAGTGATGATAATCCATCTTTCAAGTTGGAAGAGAAATGAATAGGATCAAAAGACTTGAAAATAGGCTTAAGAAGGCAAAGCCTGATTCATTTGAAAGGATAGATCTCCTGAATGACCTTTTTTATGAGATTGCTATTGCTTTTTTCTTTTTAATGCTTTAACTGCCTGAAATGAAATTCTAATCACCCATAGATGGGGGAAATTCATATTTCATTTTGGTAGGAGAGCGACATACTCGTGGTGACCCAGAGAGGCAATTGAGAACGCTAGAATATACGAAACAAACATGTGAATGATGACAATGAAAGTAATAGTGCAACATTGGATCGACCGGCTAGCCAATGCTGGTAGCCTTTCATCCGACTCGGAAGAAGAAGGTTTACGTAAGGCAGTTCTGACATTTGTAGCAACTCTGATTGGTATTGCTGGCCTCATCTGGGGTATTGCCTATGTGGCGTTAGGTCTTCCTTTTTCTGGCAGTATTCCACTGGGCTATGCCGTTGTTTCGTTTGGTAGTCTCTTTTACTTTTTTCGCACCAAACGCTACGGCTTTTTTCGATTCAGTCAACTCTTTTTGATTCTTCTCCTGCCGTTCTTGCTTCAATGGAGTCTGGGCGGTTTTGCTGCGGCAAGTGCGGTCATGATTTGGGCGCTTCTTTCGCCGATGGGTGCATTGATGTTTGCCGGCACCCGCCAAGCATTAATGTGGTTTCTGGCCTTTCTGTTGCTCACGGTTATCTCTGGCATTTTAGAGGGGAAGCTTTCGCAACATGCTGCCACTATGCCGCCTATGGTTATTGTCGTTTTTTACGTGATGAATTTAGGTAGTGTCTCGTTCATTGTTTTTGTGCTTTTGCAATACTTCGTGCGAAAACGAGAAGAGGCATTGAACAAACTAAATGCTGCCCAGGCACAATTGATCAGCGCTGGAAAAATGGCTGCCTTAGGTAATCTGGTTGCCGGAATTACTCATGAAATCAATACGCCTATTGGCACCATTAATAGTGCTACAGATATTTTCAAACGGGGCATCACCAAAATTATCCGAATATTGGAATCAGATGACGGCCCTGAGAACATCAACAATAACAAAATATTAAAGGAAACAATTCACATTCTTCAACAGAACATTCAAAACAATGTGGCTGCTACTGACCGAATTGTACGAGTCCTTGAGAGTGTGAAGAATTTTACCAGACTGGATGAAGCGAAATTACAAAAAGCAGATATCCACAAAGGTATTGATAGTACTTTAATCTTAATTGAGCATGAACTCAAAGATCGAATTAAACTCATCAAAGATTATGGCTCGATTCCCGAGGTTTTATGCTATCCAGGCGAACTAAACCAGATGTTTATGAACCTGTTGTTAAATGCGGTGCAGGCTATCCAAGGTGAGGGTACCATTACCATCAATACATCTCTCGACGATCGCCACATCAAAATCAGGATTTCAGATACCGGGATGGGTATAGCTCCTGAAAAGCTCAACCATCTATTTGAGCCAGGATTTACCAGTAAACAATCAAGAATTCAGATGAGGACAGGATTATATACCAGCTATAATATCGTTCATAAACACCAGGGTGAAATTCATGTCCACAGTGAAGTCGGTAAAGGCAGCACTTTTACGATCGTTTTGCCAGCGAATCTTGAGGAAACCGTCGAAAGGACTTGATCAAATTAGTCATTTTTAGACAGAGCATATTTTTGCAGAAATTCATCAAATAAATATTGCTTTTTTCTTTTAAATGCTTTAATTGCCTGAAATGAAATTCTAATCAAGCATCTACTTGAATAAGTTATCGCAATGAGTGAAGAGATAAAGACAGATTACTGCATAGCGGGAGGTGGAATCGCGGGTACGGTGTTAGCCACAAAGTTGGCTGCCTCTGGGAAAAAGATTGTACTATTGGATCAGGGCCCTCGCTTCAGCGAAGCTGATCGAGCCAGCATGCTGAGTCAAAGCAAGGAAACGCTGAACGATTACGCAGATTATAACGACGGCAGCGATCCTGCTGCGATCACTGCGCAAAGTTCCGAAAGCCAGGGGGATCAGGTTGTTGATTGGACGGCTCTCCGGTTATTCGGCATCGGCGGCACGGCGCTTCATTTCGAAGGTCTGATGATACGGCCACGAGAAGACGATTTACGAGTCAAAACCCTGTACGGGTATGGACGCGATTGGCCAATAACATACTCTGAGCTTGAGCCCTGGCTCCTTCGAGCTGAAGGCGAAACTGGCGTTTCGGGGAACGCTGATAACCCCTATGCCTCGCCAAGATCCGGTCCGTTTCCC
>JAUXJX010000142.1 GCA_030624545.1 Bacteroidota bacterium
CGCTCTTCCAAGTAGTCTTTTCTGACTATTTTTTGCACCATTTTTAGCCCGATTTTGAGTAGACTTCAAATTTCACTGCCGTGGGGTCATCCCCATTCAGTAGCGTGTCGTAAACGCACCGGAAATAGCGAAGATCATCCCAGGCAGGGTATTTCCATTGTGGGTTCCGGAGCAAAGCAGCCGGGTGGAAAGTTACCACCATGGGAATACCATGGTAACTATGCAACCTGGCTCTCAATTCGGTTAGTGATTCCCTTGTTTTGAGAAGTGTCTGGGCAGAAACTCTGCCCAGTGCAAGGATGATACTCGGCTTTACGATCTCGATTTGTTGGTGAAGATATGGTTCGCATTCATCAACCTCGGTGGGAAGAGGATCCCGGTTGCTGGGTGGTCGGCATTTAAGAATGTTCGCAATGAACACTTCCTTACGCTCGAATTTTATGGCGGCCAACATTTTGCTTAGAAGCTGTCCGGCTTGGCCGACAAATGGCTCGCCGACTCTGTCTTCATCCCTGCCCGGGGCCTCGCCGATTAACATGGCTTCTGCATTTGGATTTCCGATGCCGAAAACAGACCTGTTCCGTGTTTTTCCCAATGAACAGTTCTGACAATCCTTGATCTTCTGATAAAAACTTTGGAGAGCCTTGGCCTGATCCGGGGAGCTATCCTCTCCGGAATTAGCCGAAACGACTTTGCTTGCACCCGGCTGGCTGAGTCCCAGAGAGTTTTCTAGTAGACCGAATTGTTCGCGAGACATGATGAAGTCATCACCATATAGTTCTTTCTGCTGCTCAAAATAGCGGACAATCAGATGCCTAATGTCGTCCTGGCGAGTAAACATTTGAGATACTAAACGTGGATGGCTGATTTTATTTGGGATGATCTCGTTCCCACAAATGCCGCCACTTCATCCATGATGGTGAGCGCTAATTCACGCTTACTCATGTTTGGCAAACTCATTTCCCCTCCTTCACGATCAATTATTGTGACCACGTTCGTATCCGTTTCAAACCCTGCGCCTTCGACCAGGAGATTATTGGCCACGATGAGATCGAGGTTCTTTTCCTGTATTTTTTTGCGAGCATTTGCAATCAGGTTCTCCGTTTCCATGGCAAACCCAACATGAATCCGCTCTTCCTTACTCTTTGCCAAAGAGCCAAGAATGTCAGGCGTTCTTCTCAATCCCAGAGTGAGATCATCTTTTCCTTTTTTTATCTTGGATCTGCTGGCTCGGATGGGTGCGTAATCAGCTACTGCCGCCGCCATCACTAAAATATCTGTTGATGGATAGGAAATTTTGACGGCTTCTTCCATCTCAACCGCATTGTTGACCTCTATCAAAGTTGCCCCTTCGGGGGTATCCAGTACTGTTGGCCCTGTAATCAGCTTCACATTCGCTCCACGGCTCAATGCGGCTTCCGCTAAGGCATATCCCATCTTCCCGGAAGAAGCATTTGTCAGGTATCGAACAGGGTCTAGAAATTCCCTGGTTGGGCCGGCCGTAATCAGAAAGTTCTTGCCTTTAAACACATTCGAATACAGAAGTTCAATTCTCATTCGGGAAACGATTCGCTCCACAGACGCCAGCTTGCCGATACCTTCTGTGCGGCAGGCCAATTCCCCAAATCCGGGATCAATAAATGAGTAGCCCAATTCTCGAAGCGCATCGACATTTTTTTGCACAATGGGATTAAACCACATGTCGGTGTTCATGGCCGGACAGACCGTTGTTTTCTCTGCTCCGGCTACCATAATCATACTTGACAACAGATCATCAGCAATACCATTGGCTATCTTCCCAATCAGGTTCGCAGTGGCAGGACAGATCAATAGCCGGTCAACCATTCTTGGCACATCGATATGGCGAGTTGCGACCATACCGTCTTCCGGGAACATCTCCGTTAAAGCCGGCTGATTTGTGAGCGTCTCAAAAGTGAGGGCAGTAACAAAATTGGCCGCGTGCTTTGTCAAGACCACCTGAACTGAGGCGCCAAGATCGGTCAGTTGGCGAATCACCTCACAAACTTTGTAGCTCGCGATCCCGCCACTAACACCGATAAGAAGTTTTTTCTCGCTCAGGATTCCCATGTCCAAATCGCTATTCAGTATCCTCTTCCGCTTCCTCCGGGTCTTCAGAAATTTCATCCGGCCGAACGATGGTTACTTCACCCCTGATTAGCTCTTCGATTGCCTGGTGAGTCGGCTTCGGCTTTCTATCATAGACTTGATTGTGGACCTCTACCTGAATTTCTTCAAATTCATCTTCAATTTGATCGTCGGGGCCCAGCACAAGCTCAAGCTTGGCACGGTTTTCATTATTAATCTGGCGCGCTCGTTTCGCAACGCACATTACAGCCTCATAGATCGTCTTGGTGTTCTTTGTTAATTTATCCAATTTCAGGGTGCTGACCATCCGTTAAACCTCCAATCTAGCTTGACACTCTTGTATGGCTCTCTCAACTTGTCTTACACTTTGTCCAAAGTTCCGGTTCACGATTTGAACATCGTACTTGTCCACGTAGGACAGTTCCATCTGCATCCGCTCTAATCTCCTTTCTATTTGTTGTTCGGATTCGGAATTTCTCTTTTGCAGACGGTTTACCAGCTCATCCTCGGAAGGGGGACATAAAAAAATCAACAAGGATTTTTCCGGAAATTCTCGCTTCACGTTCATACCACCGTGGACATCCAGGTCCAACATAACCACCTTGCCGGCTTCCAACATTCTCAAAATTGGCTCTTTCAGAGTTCCGTATCGGCAGTCGTGTACACCCGCCCATTCCACGAAGCTGCCTACCTGCAAATACGCATCGAATTGTTTGTCGGAGACGAACAGATAATCTACACCGTGCACTTCGGCCGGTCTCTTGGGCCGCGTGGTAGCGGACACGGAATAGTCAAACTCAGGATGCCGCTTTCGAACTTCCTCGATAATGGAGGTCTTCCCACCTCCTGAAGGAGAAGAAACCACGCATAGCAGACCTGAACCATAGTCCGTGTTGATTGATTGTCCCTCTTCACCCTTCATGATGCCTATTTCGATAATCCTATGAATTATTCAACATTCTGAATCTGTTCTCGCAGTCGTTCCACCTCTTCCTTTATGAAAACAATTTTGTGGGCAATGTCCGCTTTGTTGGCTTTCGATGCAATTGTATTCGCTTCTCGATTCATTTCTTGCAGCAGAAAGTTCAAACTTCTGCCGGCGCCCTCGCTGCCATTTACCAACTCAAGGAAAAGAGAAATATGGCTGTGAAATCGAACACATTCCTCGGTAACGTCTAACCGCTCTGCCATAATGGCGATCTCGGTCTCCAAACGCTGACGATCAAGGTCGGAACTGTTCAAAAACTCAGATAATCGATCCTTGAGGGCTTCGAATTGCTGGGGTGCGTGCTTTGCAGATATCTTTTCGATATAGTCAAGATGCTTCCCAATCGTGTCTATCCTCTGCAATAGATCTTCAGCAAGAAAGCTCCCTTCTTGAATCCGCATCTGGTTCATTTCTGCAATTGCCGTGATAATCGCTTGTTCGGTACATTTCCACAGATCCTGGTTGGAGTCCTTTTCATCTTCCGAAGTAAATATGTCCGGGAAATTCAGCAAGTGCTCTAGGCGAACATCATCCCGGATACCCAGCTTCTTATTTAGTTCAGACAACATGTTCTTATAGGATCTCGCCGCATCGATGTCCAAATTTACACTCAAGCCATTCATCTGCGGCGATTCCAGAGAGACAAAGACGTTTACCCGGCCCCGCTTGATCCCAGTGCGTACGAGTTCCTTTGTAGCAGATTCATATTCTGCGATCAATTTCGGCAAACGGATTGAAATATCCAAAAAGCGATTATTTACGGATCGGACTTCAGCGGTCGCGTGAACTTCACCCTCGCTGTATTCGCCCCGTCCAAATCCGGTCATACTAAGCAACATCAGTCTAAAATTCCTTCCTATATTTTTTTGATAAACATAAGAATTTCCAAAACTTTAAGCGAATGTGAAAATACAAAAAAAAAGGGGGCAATTCAATTGTTTTTTCGCAGCTTTTTTTCGATCAGCACCGAATAATTCCCAGCGTTGCGGCTACTTCAGTCATGCTTCTCTTTGCAAGTTGTGCTTCACCGAAAAAGGAAGGATTTCCTTACTTACCTTGATTTTCCTTACGATTCAGCGTGATGGCAGCGGATATTCTATACGTGTCGCCAAGATCCTGATGGTTCAAAAAAGCCGCATCGAACCTCAACGTGGGCAATTGAATCCCCGCTCCGGCCGTTAGTTTGCCAATGTCGGAACCGGCCCGGAGAAAAACAACCCCACGGTACCCGACTTCCAGCCCATAATGAAAATCGAGGCTTACACCGCCAAAATGGGCCTGGCTGGCAAATTCACGACCCTCAAAGCGGGTATCCACATCGATTGCGGGTAGAATATCCAGTGAGTTAGACAAGAACCGATAGGCCAATCCCCACTTTATGTTTGGAGTTATTAGCTCTTTTGTGCCGGTATCCCAGGCGATCAAAGTTGTTGTCACGTCCTGAATATTGATTCCCAACTGCAGGTTGTCTCTTAAAGGCGTCACGAGTCCAATATCGAAGCCAATGCCCCACGCACTGTTGTCGCCAACGGATTTTCTGATGAATTTCGCATTGGCGCCAAGTGAACGAGAGCCTCTCCATTTTCTTGCATAGGAAAAGTAGGCGACATATTCGACATCGTTTACATAGTGGTCCACGACAGCAATGTTCCGGACCGAATTGCCGTTTTCATCCTTAAAAATGTCGTCAAGCCGTAATTCCGGATTTAACAGCGTTGTTATAGGGATATCATCTACTCCGGTTCTCATAATACCGATGCCAAGCGCTGCGTCATCCTGGAAAGGCATTGCGGCAGTGGCATAATTGTACTTAACCACACCTTTGAACCGTTCCGCATACATCAGTTGGATTTCCGGGTATTCAAGTTGAATGAGTCCGGCAGGATTCCAGTACGAGGCTATGCTGCCTTCGGCAACAGCGACAAAAGCACCCCCCATGCCTAAAGCGCGAGAACCTGTGCCCACGCTGATGAATTCCCCTGCATATTTAGCAGTCTTTTGTGCCGACGCAGGTGAAATAGATAGCAATGAGATGATACAAAGTATGGGAATGATTCGCATCTGTAGGGTCTTCTTAAATGGTCTTCTCAATTTCTCTAAAGTGTTTAACCGAACTAATTTCAAAATGATTCCTGTCAAATGATGAAGAGCTTCTTTATTGTTTTTCTCCATCATTCAACATTTTCTTGAGTTTTTCCAATTTGTTTAGCGCCTGCAATGGAGTCAGATCATTTATGTTCAAATTGGAAAGCTCGTCATAAATCTCCGGTTTTTCCTGGCGAAACAAATCCAACTGGGTTCGTCCGTTATTATTTGCGGATCTCTTGTGCCTGGCTAATTTTGGGGTTTTGGAAGGCGTAAGCTCGTCAGCCTCTAAATTGGCAAGCACTTCCCGGGCCCGGTCTATGACATTTGCGGGCAGTCCGGCAAGGCGGGCAACCTGAATGCCGTAGCTGTGGTCGCAGCCGCCAGGAACGATTTTCCGCAAGAATATGATTTGATCGCCCCACTCCTTGATGGCCACGTTGTAGTTTTTCACGCGTTTTAGAATAAGCTCTAACTCCGTGAGTTCGTGATAGTGAGTCGCGAAAAGGGTTTTGGCGGAGATTTTAGGATTGTCGTGCAGGTACTCGGCCACGGACCAGGCTATTGAGAGTCCATCGAATGTGGAAGTGCCCCTGCCAATCTCATCGAGAAGTATAAGACTACTGTTGCTGGCATTATTCAAGAGGTTGGCCATTTCAGTCATCTCGACCATAAAAGTTGACTCGCCGCCGGCAAGATTATCCGAAGCGCCAACGCGAGTGAATATTCGATCCACAACGCCTATCTTGGCCGCCTTGGCCGGAACAAAACTCCCCATCTGGGCCATCAGGGTAATCAAGCCTACTTGTCTGATAAAAGTGGACTTCCCCG
>JAUXJX010000394.1 GCA_030624545.1 Bacteroidota bacterium
CTACGCCCCTACCCTTGGAGATCTTGCTCCAGGAGACATTATTGAATTCAAAGCAGACGACGCCGCATTTCGGTATCGTTTCTGTAAAAGTCCTTCGCAGAAAATTGGCGAATTCGCTAAAGCGGGGGTCGTGCCCAAATATCATGGCCGAATCTTGCGCATCGTCAATTTGATGTACAACCTTGAGAAGCGCTTCGGCATTCCGCGCGCTGTAAATGGACTTGTTTTCCACAATTACCTTTTTGGAAGATTTGAATTCTTTCGCGAATATTCGAGCTGTCTCGATCGCCCGCCTCGCCGTACTCGAAATCAACACATCCGGAACAGAATCTTTCTTCACCTTTCTTGCCATCTTTTGGGCATCCTTTACTCCGGCCTTGGTGAGGGATCGCTCGATATCGGGTTTGTTTTGGTCCCGGGCAACTGCCTCCGCGTGACGGATGAGATATAGTGTTTTCAATTTGTCCTCCTTCCATTATGACATGCGTTGATGCAGCTCTCGCCACAACTTTTGATACGTCTTGGCTGCGATCGAGTTGGGTGAATAAATCTGAACCGGTTCTCTCGTGATCCCCATTTTTTCAATCACAGCCCGATAGAGAATTCTGGTTCGCAAGAAATGATTAAATTGGCGCGAGGCACGGGAAATCGTGTTTTTGTGCATGGTTTTGCGGCTTTCCACCATCGAGAAAAATGGCATAAGTTTACTTGTGTCGTACTTAGACTTTGTGAAGAATGTTAGTAATTGTTGTAGACATCTAATAGAGAGTGTGGTCGGAATCACAGGTACCAATATGCCGTCTGCTGCATTAAAAACGTTTTCCGCAACGATGGTTATGTTGGGCGGACAGTCAATAAAAATATAGTCGTATTCTTTCTTGAGAGATTGAAAAATTTTGGCCAGTCTTCTTTTCGAACCCTGTACATTATCCAACGCCAAATCCAAATTGCGAAAAGAAAAATCAGCCGGCAGCAAATCAAGATTAAGGTAGTCGGTTCCTTTAATATTTTGCTCGATTGACTTCCCCCCCTTTATAAAACCTTTTCTTCCTTTTTTAAATTTCGGTTTTATTCTGAAATAATAAGTCGCGGAGCCCTGGGGGTCGAGATCACAAATGAGGGTGTTTGCGCCGGACTTCGCTGCCAGGTAGGAGAGATTCACGACAGTAGCAGTTTTGCCGACGCCGCCCTTAATATTGTAAACAGCAATTATTTTCACGGGTAAATGGCCAATTTCGAAAAACTCAATTCTTCAATCTACTTTCATTTCACGCGGATATCCTTGCACTCAATTTGCAAATAGCTCTCTGAACAGTTCCCTGTTTTTAGTGGACGAGAATTGGCGAAAAAATCTTGAAAACGCCTTCGACTCCTCCTGTTTTTCCCGATGTAAGACTCCGATCAAACAGCCAATGGCCAGGCTTGTCTTTCTTACTCTTTGGCTTGTCAATGGAAGATGGTCCATAACACTGACTAGGTAATCCTCTTGAACGCTCAAGTCCTGAAAACGGCCGAGATTGTCTTGCATCTTTTTCAACTGCTTAATGAGAAAATCAATTTTTCGTTGCGGGAACAGGCTGGCGAAGAATTCCATTAAATACCGAAGCTTCTTACACTCGATTCTCAAGCTGTGCAGCATTTGATCTTCCGAGTCGTCTGTGATCTGTTTTCCTGATTTCACCACACTTTGATACCTCGCATAAATCCTGCGCTTTGCCGTAGCAAATATCGGCAGGGCCGCGTTGTCTGCCCGGTCCGATTCATCGGCACCCATGTTAAGGAAAGACTCCCACTCCATCAAGATCCGCTCGTACCTTTTGCTTTTCAACCCCGCTATGACCTTTCTCAGCTCTTTCGCTCTTTCTCTTTGCAGATACCTAAAAAGTGGTTCCATGTCCCTGTGCAGCGAGGAAGGAATCTTGCCAAGGTATTCTTTTTTGTTGAGCAAATAGACATCCAAATCTCTCAGCCGGTTCGACAGTTTTCCCAGGTAAGAAAAATCTGCTCCAAAACGCTGCGTAGCTTCTCTTTGAAACACATTTTTGATTTGACTCAATGCTGATCGAGTCCGGCGAATGGCTACTCGAGAATCGTGCAAAAATTCTGTATCAATATCCCTCTTGATTCCTTCCTCGTTTTTCTTCATCACGCCGAGCAAAAACCGCAGAATGACTCTCATGGCGTCGTCGGTGTGCATGTTTGGCTTAAGGCGAATGGCGAGCTTGGAAGAATAATCGCCCGGCGTTTTCCCCGATGCTTTGTTCGCCCATATGAACAAGTCCCTTTCTTTTGATTTGTGCAGCCCGATTTCATCGAGATAATTGCGGACATTATTGTAATCCTTGGTGTAACCTCTCACTGGAATGAGCCGCAACTGAGTGGTGGTTTCACGATCCACATGGAATTCTTCATAGGCCACTCGCGTCACTGTTTTCTCATCTATATTAAGGATACGGATCGACTTGGAGCGAAGCTCCATTTCGAAGAGCTCCAAAAGGGCTCGCATTTCAAGTATATCTGACAACCGCTCCTTTAAGGCGCCGTCGGGAAAATCCCCCACAAAAACCGGCTGAGCGGATATATCCGAGCTTTCAATAATTTCATTTACTGACAGTCGACGCAGGCATAATCGCTTTCCATTTCCGAACAAAACCAGGGAATGGTTGTAAAGCCTCCAGTCTGCTGTGTCATAAAAGGTGTATTTTTCGGTGCTGCCGCGTTCTCTCCGCACCGTGAAGTTATCCGACAGCCGGCTGACGATTTGCGGGAATTTTAAGCCATCTGGTAGGTCAAATTTCATTTCGCTGTTCCATGTTCAGTCAATTCTCCTTGCCGGATCCGAACTTTTGAACATCCGCATCCTCACGCAGCAAGAAAGACGACCTTTGTTTATTCCGGAAGCCTGTCCGTTCGGCTGAGCGCACGACGAAGCCTGAGCTTGTTGAAGGGAATCTTTTTAATAAACGGCACTTCATATGCCAGATAACCTAGTCAGGGTTTTAACTCTTCTAGCATCTTATTTATTTTTTCAGCTTCATTTCTATGGCTTTGATCACTGTGTCCATAGATTTCAGGCGGGCATAATGTTTGGAATTTGATTCGACGATGGTCCAGGGGGCGTACGGTGTGCTCGTCCGAAATAGCATCTCATCAACAGCCTCTTCATATAGATCCCATTTTTCGCGATTTCGCCAATCCTCGTCAGTAATTTTCCACCGCTTGTGGGGGATGCTCTGCCGTTCTTCGAATCTCCTCATCTGCTCATCCTTGTCAAGATGGAGCCAGAATTTGACGACTACGGAACCGAAGCTGGTCAACTGCTCCTCCATCTCGTTAATCTCCTGATAGGCTCGTTTCCATTCAGACTCGGCACATAGTTGTTCTACCCGCTCCACC
>JAUXJX010000512.1 GCA_030624545.1 Bacteroidota bacterium
GGAGGACCATTTCACAAAGCATTGGTCCGAATTAATCATAACTATGGGAGGTAATATGTCCAAGAAAATGTGGATTGGAGCCGCAGTTGTTTTTGTTGTTTTCTTCATTCTGGATTACATTATACATCAAGTCATTCTCTCATCGGCTTATGAGGAGACGGCAAACCTGTGGCGATCTCCTGAAGAGACGAAGATGGTAGTGATGGTAATTGTCGGATTAATTTTCGCCTTTTTCTTCGTCTTCATTTTTTCCAAAGGCTACGAAGGCAAGGGAGTGATGGAAGGCGTGCGATATGGGTTTTATCTGAGCATGCTTGTCAACATTCCGTTCGCATATGGAATGTACGCGGTTTCGCCTATACCTTATTCCCTGGCCTTGCAGTGGTTCATCTATGGCACGCTAGAATTTCTCATCGCTGGTGCCGTCTTGGCTGCTGTAATGGGATCTGGTGGGGGAGGTGGCACGAGCGAGGAATAAACCAGGCTAGAAGATGAAAGAACATCAAGATCAAAATATTATTGAGGACAATCGGCGGCTCAGGCGAGCCGTCGATGAACTCACTACCCTGAATGATTTGGCCCGGGCAATTGCGGCGCTTCGTGATTCCCAGGAGGTTATGGACACAATTATTCGCCGCTCGATGAAGGTAGTCCACGCAGAACAGGGAGTCATCACTCTTGTGGATCGCACGGAAGAACGGGCCATGAAGACCCTGGTTCGTGCTGCCGGGAGTTCCACCGAGCACGAGCAGTTTCACATGAATCAGAACCTGTTGGGCTGGATGCACATCAACAAAAAGCCATTGGTTGTTAATGATCCAGGAAATGACAACCGTTTTCGTGGCGTGAATTGGCATGAGTCGATCCGTTGTCTCCTCTGCGTCCCGTTGTTGGTAAAATCCGAGATGATCGGAGCCCTAACCTTGTACAATAAGAAGGAAGAGCGCACATTTTCCGAAGAGGATCAGCGCTTGTTGGCCATCATTGCCGGCCAGTCCGCGCAGGTAGTGGAAAATTCACGCCTTTATGAAGAGGAGAAGGAATATTTTCGCATGCAGGATGAGGTGAAAGTAGCATCTCAAATCCAAATGGGATTGTTGCCTAAAACCCCTCCGCAGATTTCAGGATACGACATCGCCGGCAAAAGCATTCCGGCCCAACTCGTTGGGGGAGACTACTTTGATTTTATCAGAATTGACGACGATCGTTTGGCGGTTTGCCTTGGGGACGTCACCGGCAAGGGAATGCCCGCTGCGCTTCTCATGGCAAACCTTCAAGCAACCATCCGCGGACATACTTTAATGGACTTGTCTCCAAAGGAGTGCGCGTTTCGAGCCAATAACCTGCTGGTCCAAAGTACTGATTTAGGCAAATTCGCGACCCTATTTTACGGAATTCTGAATAGCGTAGAACATACGATCTGTTTTTCGAATGCGGGCCATGATTATCCTTGCCTGCTCTCGCAAACGCGAGAGCCATCAAGGCTTGCAACGGGAGGTATCCCGCTTGGCTTTGTCGCTGACTCCGTCTACGTAGAGGAGGTGGTTCCATTCAATCCTGGAAGTTGTCTCATCATTTATTCTGATGGCATTACAGAGGCCATGAATACTCAAGATGAAGAATTCGGCGAGCATCGGATTTGCGAGCTCGTTCTGGACTACAAGGATGATTCTGCCGCTCAATTGCTGGAAAGAATTCTCGACGCCGCAACTGACTTCTCGAGCGGCGCACCCATGAGGGACGACATGACCCTCGTGGTGGTGAAACGGGAGAAAGGTTGATCGTCCAATCCTGTCCCGCGTGCGTCTATCGTTTGCTGTCTCCTCATTAACCCATGTCGCCGGGCGAAAAAGGCCCAGCGCTCATAGTTCGAAACAAAACTCTTGACATTTAGAATTGATGTATTATCCTGTACTGGCTTTGCTTTTAACCACAATACGGAGAGGACATCATGAAGATCAAAAAGGAGATGAGAGGCGATATAGCAATTCTGTATATCAAGGGTGACCTTCTCGGTGGACCGCCGGCTTCGGAAGACCTTCCTGCAGAAATCAAAAAAATAATTGAAGATGGTATTTCCAAAGTCGTGGTCGATATTGAGAACGTCAAATATATGAATAGTACCGGGTTGGGTTTGCTAATACGAGGCTATACATCCATCAAAAGTAAGGGGGGTGACTTAAAACTGTCCGGCTTAAATGATTCGATTCGAGGTGTCATGGTAATGACCAAGCTGGAAACGATTTTTGACATATACAAAACATTGGAGGGCGCAGTAAGAAACTTTTAGGATATACTCAAGCGCCCATGCATATGACAAGTCCGGTTTGCCTCTCTAATTCCGACTGGAATCGATTACGGATCTCGTCGTAGCTCTTCGTCCAAACTGTTCGGACCGAACCTCGCCTCAAGACATAGATCCGAGCGGGCTTCTTGTCGTTCACTTGGTTCTTGCGTCGTATTGAAAAGTTGGTGTCTTTATTAACCTGGATTATTCATAAAACTTTGCCACTAAGGCTCTAAGACACGAAGATAAAACATTTTAAGGGTACGGTAGGAAATAGTTTCGGTTGTCAAATTCAAAACCTATTTTTTGTTTTCATTTGCCGATTTTTTAATACTTTGTGCCCCTTCGACGAAGCTCAGGACATGCTTGGAGTCTTCGTGGCTATGAATTCTTCAGGCTAATAAATTCAGGGACGCTCTAAGAGG
Organism: Bacteroidota bacterium; assembly: GCA_030624545.1. GTDB lineage: Bacteria > Zhuqueibacterota > JdFR-76 > JdFR-76 > DREG01 > JAUXJX01. The sequence goes on from JAUXJX010000512.1 coordinate 2,713, forward strand.
GCACGTGTTGCACGATTTTCGAACTATTCACTTTGAAATAAAAACAATACTTTCA
>JAUXJX010000514.1 GCA_030624545.1 Bacteroidota bacterium
AAAACCGGTATTACACAGAGCCAGGTGGCGCTCAGGGGATTTAACGACATCTTTTCCGGCTCACTTCTGCTGATGGTTGACAACCGAATTGGGCGCGTTCCTTCTTTGCGCTTCAATGCTTATGGGTTCATTCCAACTTCAAATGAAGACATAGAACGAATCGAGATTATTCGCGGGCCCGCCTCTTCCCTGTATGGGCCCAATAGCGCGAATGGTGTACTGCATATCATCACAAAATCGCCTTTTGGTTCCGAGGGAACCACAATCAATTTCTCAGTTGGCCAACGGAATATTTTCACCGCCGACTTTCGCTATGCAGCCAGCTTCAACAACAGAATTGGCTACAAAATAACGGGAAGCTATATTCAGGGCACCGATTTTGAATCCCACGATGCTTTCGAAGATTCCGTGCGGGCCAGACTCATTGAGGCCGACCGGTTTTATCGAGAGCGGGGATTGCCAAATCCCAATCCGCTGGATGAGAACTCGCAAAGAATTGGAACGAGGGACTTTCTCACCGAGAAACTTTCGAGCACGGCCCGGATCGATTACCGCATAAGAAAAGACCTGGTATTCATTGTCAACGGCGGGTTCAACCGGGCAAAAAATATGGAGCTAACCAAAATCGGGTCTGCGGCTGTAGACCATTGGAGATACACCTATGGCCAGGCAAAACTGATCTACAAAAATCTATTCATGCAAGGATTTGTTAACGCGAGCGACGCAGGCGACACCTATTTGACCCGGGATGGCAATGATATTGAGGACAAATCAAAATTCTTTTCATACCAAATCCAAAACACCACGCCCTTTGGCAATAGTCAGGTTTTCATTTATGGTCTTGATGCCTTCTGGACGCGGCCTGTAACGAACGGAACAGTGAACGGCGTCAATGAAGATGACGACGACATAAACGAATTGGGATTTTATCTCCAGTCCGAATCCGATTTTTCCAAGAAATTGAAACTCGTCGTTGCAGGAAGAATTGACCACCACAGCCGCCTCAAAGATCCCTTTGTTTCCCCAAGACTTGGCCTGGTATTCACGTCCGATCCGGGCAACAAATTTCGCATCTCATTCAATCAGGCGTTTTCCACCCCCACGGCAGAAAATCTATTTCTCGATCGTCTCGTCAGTCCAATGATCCCCGGCCGACTGATCAGCTTTAGCTCCTTCGCTCCGTTTCAGCCGTTTAATGTGCGAGTCCGCGGCGTGCCGGAGACCGGCTTCACCTTTGGTCGCGATAGCGGCACCGGAGTCGACGGATTGTACATGCAGCCGGTACCGTTATACATTCCCCCGCCTCAAAATGGAGCTCTGATCCCCGCTGATGCCACTTTGATGTGGGATGAAGTTCTTGCAATTATCACCCAAATAGAGGGAAGCGGCCTGGATTTTTTCCTCAACCGTCTAAAAGATGTTCCCGCTCCAACCTCAGAAGAGGTTTCGTCTGTCTTAAGGGCCTTCAATCCGGCTACGGGTGAATTTGAATCGATCGATCCCAAGACCGTTACCAGTATTAAGAGTATTGGATCAACCAAAACCACAGCCTTCGAACTCGGCTACAAAGGAGTGTTGGGGGGCAAGCTTTTACTTAACATGGATTTGTATTATAATCGTATCAAAGATTTTATCGGTCCCCTTTCACTCGAAACCCCCAATGTTTTCTTTGATCGCACTTCCCTCACAGGATATCTCATGCAACAGGATTCTTTGGTAAGCACTGATGCCTACAACACTGTCGCTCCAATCTTAGCCAGGATGATTTCTCAGATTCCGGTCGGAACGGTTGTGCCCAATGAATCAATTTACCCGGGAGACCTGATGCTCACTTATAGAAATTTTGGTGATATCGATGTTTTCGGCTTCGACCTGGACTTTAACTATGTCGCAAGCGAAAACCTGAACGTCACCGGCGCCTATTCCTTCGTGAGCAAAGACATCTTCGAAAATGTGGATGGCGTAAGGGACATCGCGTTAAACGCTCCGAAAAACAAATTCAGCCTGGGGCTTCAACACAAGAATCGAAAATCCGGATTTGGCTGGGGACTCCGTTTCAGATACGTCGAGGGCTTCCCGGTTAATTCGGGCGTCTACGTGGGAAAAGTCGGCTCCTTTGGCATCCTTGATTTCAACGCAGGTATTAACCTGCCGGGAGAATCGGGAATACGCCTTGCACTAACCGTGCAAAATGTTTTGAATAACAGACACAAGGAATTTGTCGGCGCCCCGGAGATCGGCCGGCTTGCACTTTTGCAGTTCAAGTATTTTCCGGATAAATACAGAGACTAGTCCGCCAAAAACTTCTCAGATTGTCAAAACAAAGGTGACAGATCGATTAACTGCGCGGTTCGCGTTTACCCAGGGCCTCGGCTAGATAAGCCATGACCAAGGCGTTCATACTTACACCTTCTTGTTTGGCACGAGTCATCAGACGTGCATGCAGGCTTTTCGGAATACGTGTGACAAATCTGCCGCTGCTTGAGTCTGATGGTATTGGAACGGGATCGTTAAACTCCCGCGCGGTTTCCAGCCAGGCCTTGGCTGCGTCAAGACCATTTTTGATCGCTTCTTCCGGGGTGTCACCGTCGGATGTACATCCAGGCAAATCAGGAAAGGTGATAAGATAACCACCGCCCTCATCTTCCGTGAGTGGACGAATCTCAAAGGCGTAATCGGTCGCTTTCATGGTTTATCTCCCGTTCCCACCTCCACAAGATGGACGAACTTCATGATATAAATTGGCTT
>JAUXJX010000520.1 GCA_030624545.1 Bacteroidota bacterium
AACACCGCCTTCAGCTGATAAAAGGCGCTGGATTTTGGGTTCGTTTTGAGCTATAGCAAAGTTTTATTCTAATCAGCATGTTAAGTACTGTCAATCTTTTACATCTGAGGCAGCCGTTATACAGTATGGACGCTCTTAGCCATGGAATGATTGAAGCAATTTGGACTGATTGAAATGATCGGTAAAATCATATCTCACTTTACCCTGTGAGATAAATAACTGGACAATTTTGTCAATAAATTGTATCTGAGAAAGCGAGTTTTTTCAGGAAGCCCAGAACCCGTTATCTCACGGGGTAAACAGAATCCTCGAAAAGGCTGAAAAGTCGATGATCGGTAAAACAATTTCACACTATCGAATATTGGAAAAGCTCGGTGAAGGGGGCATGGGTGAAGTCTACCTTGCTGAGGACACAAAACTGGAACGAAATGTGGCGTTAAAGTTCTTACTACATGCCCATGTGCGGGAACCAAAACTGCAAATGAGATTCAAACGTGAAGCCAAAGCACTTGCCTCCTTGAACCATCCGAATATTGTTACAGTTTATGAAATTGGCGATTATAAAGAGACGAAGTATATCGCTATGGAATATGTAAATGGCACGACTTTAAGAACAATAATAAAGCATGAAGAGTTGCAGATTGCCAGAATTTTGGAGATCATCAGTGAAATCTGCAAAGGTTTAAGCAAGGCACATGAGGTGAACATCATTCATCGCGATATTAAGCCTGAAAATATCATTATCGACTATGAGGGTCGGATTCGGATACTTGATTTTGGCTTGGCAAAGGTTCCCGGTGTAACTGACCTAACGACGGAGGGTATCGCACCCGGGACTATATGCTATATGTCACCTGAGCAATTGCAAGGTCATGAAGTTGATTTTCGCACGGATACTTGGTCTCTGGGTGTCCTGTTATATGAGATGATGACTGGGAGCGTTCCGTTCGCAGGTGAGTACGTGGCTGCTATGATTTATTCCATTTTGCACGAAGAACCCAAACCACCCTCGTATAATGAGCCTGGTGTTGATGGTGGAATCCAAATGATTATTGAAAAAGCCTTGACAAAGGATCTTGATCGAAGGTATCAGAATATTACGGATATGTTAACCGATTTAAAGCTCACGGAGAGCAGGGTCGTCGGACCTGGCAGCCAATTTGTGGGTTCAGGCGAAACCGCTGCATTCGATGAGCCTCATTCAAGAGCAAAAACTGAAGTGGAAACGGATGATGAGAAATGCGATGTCCGCAAACTATTCAAAAACATAAAATTTGGATACGCAGCGGCTGAAACCGAAGGTTCCAAGGCTCCGGAACTCCTCCAATATGCCTTCTTAGATCAATTTGGTGCGGTAGAGAATACATTAAGTGGAAATCAATTCTTGTTGCTTGGACCAAAAGGCTCAGGAAAATCAGCCATAGCAGAAAAAATGCGGCTGATAGCTGAAACCAGACAGGATTTGACAGTCAAAATCAGGCGATTATCAACGTTTCCATATAAATTGTTTGGGCGAATCGTAGCTGGCAAGGAAGAGGCACAAGTACGATATCCCCGTGCATGGGATTGGTTACTTCTGGTAACCCTGATAGGTTCCTTTATGGAAGATGACCAAGCTAAAGATGTCGAAGTCCTTAGGAAAGTTATTGGAATACTTCAAGATAATTCCTTGGTTCCAGTCGAAAACCTTGATCAGCTTGCCTCAAAATCGTCGAAAAAGATATTCAGAGTGAATTTGCCAAACGAAGCAATGGATATTTCATCCTTCGTTGAGATTTTATATGATGCGGCCCTGAAATTTCGATCCAAAAAGCGCCATATTCTGGTCATTGACGGACTTGACGACGTTCTTATATCAAAAGAAAGTCAAGCACAGGTAATCTCAGCGCTCATTCTGGCCGCCTGTAATCTCAATCTTGAATTTTTAAGACACACTGTAAATTCCCATGTGTTGATTCTTTCCAGAACTGACTTATTCGAATCCCTTCCCAATCCAAACAAGAACAAATTTCGGGCGGACTATGCTGTAGTGCTAGATTGGTACCACAATCCAAGACATCCTGAAGATTCGGGCCTCATTCATTTGGCCCAGAGACGTTCACAGGTAGCTAACGTAGAGCTTGGGGACATCTTTTTTGAGTGCTTCCCGGAGAAACTTGAGGGCAAAAACCCACGCAGGTGGTTACTGGATTTAACCAGACATACACCTCGCGACTTTCTTCAATTGCTAACCCACATTCAACGATTCGTTAGGCTCGATTCTAAAGAAAGCAAAATAAGTCGGGAGGAAATGTATGCGGGTCTTCGTAGCTATTCGCTTGAATATTTCTTGCCATCAATAAAAGATAGCCTCGATGGATTCATCGACCGTGATATGATTGATATTGGCATGTCAACTATAGGCTCTTTACGAAAAAGAGAATTTACATTGAAGGATTTCTTAAGTCATGCTGCTGAGAGCCTTGGTGAGCTGAATCCAATTGATGCGCGCGCATTCCTGAAAGCGCTCTTTCAGGCGGGAGCAATTGGCAATAAGACGGTACGTTCCAAAAGCGTCATGTACACATTTCAGTTTAGAAATCCTCATTCCTCAATTAATTACTTTGAACCGTTTATCGTTCATAAGGGGTTGTTGAAAGCGTGGAATCTCATTTGATGATTGGGATGTATATAGCGCTTGTTAGAAGATGCAAGGTGGCATAGCAATTTTTTGCAGCCGATTGGGGGGCT
>JAUXJX010000476.1 GCA_030624545.1 Bacteroidota bacterium
CCCGTGGTGAGCCGGGACGAACCGCTCAGAATGCTGGTGCATGAAATCCTTGCTATTTTACTTGTCAGAAACATCTTGCAACAGCCTGCCTTCGCAGGCATGACACCTTTAGATCTGTTTCTTCAATGTAAGATTGCAACCATCCATCAAAAAATCAAGGCAAATGTTAATAGTGGTTTACATATTATCAAAGTCCAAGAGAACAATTTTAGTCTGCAGCAGCCAGCATTGCTGGACTGTTGCGACTTAGAGTTAATGACCCCTATGCCTGTCATTCCCGCACGTATTAAGCTTGTCCCTGCGAAGGCAGGGGCGGGAATCTAATTGTCAAAACATTCTGGATTCCCGACAGAAGCACTCGGGAATGACAGCTCTCTGGTTTGTTGTCATTCCTGCGAAAGCCTGTCTCCGAAGAGATAGACAGGACATTACAAGCTTTGAATTGACATCCCCCCTAGTTTTTTATAAGTTGAATTTGACTTCGGGTTATTCCGATTGATAATATTGACCGGATAGCGCATCTTTGTTGCGATGAACGCTCCGAAAACAAATCGCATATTTCTCAGAATAATGATTGTTGTTGTTCTCCTCATCCTGAGCCTGGGGCAGGCATTAGGCGGAGTTCAAGAATCTCCGCAAACTCCCATTCCCGGTAGCCCGGATCCGATCGAAATCAGGAGCGGATGGCAATATCGTTGGGGCGATTCCCCAATGGATGACAGTGGTTTGCTAAGTTGGATTGCCGAACCCTCCACAAGCTCGGGTTGGGAAGACATTCGCTCCCTTTCGGAAACGCCGCAGAAAAATCGCGATAATTTTCTTTGGTACCGGGTAAGACTACCGGAAGGAAATTGGGAGCATCCCACCTTATTTCTTCCGGCTATTTTGAATTCATTCGAGATTTATCTTGAGGACGCTCTCATCTACACATTTGGGGACTTGAATCCCTCCGTTGGCAATAAATTCTCAATTGTGGCGAGCCATATGGTGCCGCTTAATCTGCCCTATCAGAATAAGATGCTGTCATTAAGAATCTATTCTTCGAACTCGAATTTCATCGGCATAGTGGATGTCAATAACGCCGTGTCGATAGGCAATCATGGCGATCTAATAGGGATCAGGATTAGAAGAAATATTGACAGCGTAATATTGGGCTCGTTGTTCATTTTCATTGGGCTGTTCTCTGTCTTTGTGTTTATAAGAAGATTCCAGCAAAAGGCATTCTTCTCCCTCTCCTTTGGCGCATTTTCCGTATTTATTGGGCTATTTTATGTCTTTTTGAACCCAATTTCAGCTTATCTGATCGACTCACCGAATGTGAGATATTACCTTGGCCTCGTGGCTTACTTTCTATTTCCGGTATGTCTCTACATTTTTCTTGAGAACGTTATTGGGACGGGAAAAGCAATCCGAAGGATATGGCAACTACATTTGGCCTGGGCATTGGTTGCAATCATCCTCGATTTACTCAATGTGTTTCCCCTGCATATAACTCAGTTCTATTACAATATGTTCTTCATTGCAACCATCTTAATCATGTTTTACATAGGATTCAGAGCCGCCCTGAGCGGAAACCTTGAAGCGAGAATATTTGTTGCGGCTTTTTTGCTTTTCGGATTATTCGGCTTGTATGACCTTCTTGCCGGTTTGAGGATGATTCCCCATTGGCATTGGCTTTCCCAATGGGGAACGTTGCTTTTCATCGTCTCCCTGGGATACATTGTCGAACGGCGCTTTTCAGAAAACCATAGACAACTTGAAATCTACTCCGGGGAGCTGGAAGCGAAATCGAAGGAACTTAAGCAGTATAGCCACACCCTCGAACGAAAGGTAAAGGAAAGAACCAAAGATCTGGATCAAAAAAACCGGGAGCTGCTGAACACCTTGGCTGAACTGAAGGAAACGCAGCATCAACTGGTTATGAGGGAGAAAATGGCGTCCCTTGGAAACCTTGTGGCCGGCGTGGCACACGAAGTGAACAATCCCATTGGCGCGGTCAACAGCGCAGCGGATGTTTCGGCGCGCTGCATCGGAAGGATCAAAGCGGCGGTCGAAAAGGATGACACGGCTAAGAATGTGAAAAGCGATTCGAACTTTCAGAAAGCGTTCAGGTTGCTGATTGACAACAATCGGGTGATCGTCAACGCAAGTAAACGTATCGCTAATATTGTAAAAAGCCTGAGAAATTTTGCCAGGCTCGATGAAGCGGAACTGCAAAAGGCAGATATTCACGAGGGGCTCGATAGCACCCTGACTTTGGTGCATCACGAATTGAAGAATAAGGTCGAGGTTATCAAGGAATACGGCGACGTCCCACCGATCAACTGTTATCCCAATCAACTGAACCAGGTGTTCATGAACCTGTTTGTGAATGCTGCCCACGCAATCGAAGAAAAGGGGATGATCAAAATCAAGACTTTTGCAGCCGATCAGAGAGTCACAATAGAAATATCCGATACCGGCAAAGGAATTCCAAAGGAAGCTATTAATGAGATTTTCAACCCGGGCTTCACGACGAAAGGGGTAGGCGTTGGCACGGGATTGGGATTATCGATTAGCTATAATATTATCCGGAATCATACGGGCACAATAAAGGTTGAGAGTGCTGTCGGCGAAGGCACGACGTTCACTATTAAGCTTCCGATAACATAGCATCACTTCGCAGTCAGAACACATCCACGATTCCACCCGCCCTCAAATCCTCGATAATCATGATGATTTGATTCTCTCCCCCTTCAAGCTCGTACAACAGCAAAGAGCTTTTTAGAAGTTTTTGTTGCGCGTACTCTCCTCATTTTATATATTGCTCATGAAAGTCAACCAGACAACAGAAGCCATGGGCAGGCACATTTACATAACCCTCTTAAGAAACATTCGCTCCGAATCCTCCGACAGGCCTTATCTCATCTGAATCCTCATCAGCGAATGTGAGGGCGGCTCAGACGA
>JAUXJX010000287.1 GCA_030624545.1 Bacteroidota bacterium
ACACGGGTCAGCAGGCAGGCATTGACGAACCCGTCCGCCAGAGAGCCGAGAATCTTGTCGAGAAATGGGATGCCCTTAATGCCTTCCGTTGCCAGCTTCGAGATGGTTTCATCCACGGCATATTCGATTGCTTCCGATCCGCCGATGGCAAGCGAATAATAAACCTGTTTCCCGATGCCGAGCAGATCGCGGTTAGAAACCCTGCCGTTGTAGAGGACAAAAATCTCCTTCACCATATTGACGTTGGCCGAGAGAATAAGGATGGCATCTATGAAGCCGTTTTGGGCAAAGGCTGTGGCGTAAAACAAGTTTGTGATGTATTTTTTGCGGATATTGGCAGTCTCGTCCTCGAATCGCTTGATTACCGTGTCGTAGCCTTTCTCGTCGTTTTCAAGCTGCGAAAAATCAAATTCGGATTTGAGAAGATATGGATTCGATCTGAACTTCTGCATGCGCCGGACTCTTAAGCTGCCAGGATCTTTTGCATCGACCACCGGTTTAAACCCCTGGGGCATTCTTAGGATTTTCAGCAGGGGCATGAATGCGAAATAGTAGAGAAAACCTAATGAAAGAAGAACGAAGAGATAGGCCCAGACCGGATGAATGGCGCGCAGCAGAAGGTAGAGCTCAACAAACTCGCGGACCACAAATAGAAAAACGATAATTGATAGAAAAAGAAATATCTTTTTTAATTGACGGAGCATGAGGTTGATCTCTAGTCTATTCACCTTCGAAGTTATTCGAATATACTGAATATTGAAAGGAGATGTTATACAATTCCGCGGTTTGACGGGAACACCGGATTTTGAAATCACGAGGAAGCGTGTAGGCTTGCTAAGTTGATTAACCGCAAGGGCCGCCGAGGAGGCGCGAAGGAATCTAGGAAAAACGTCCCAACCTTCACAACCTTGGTGTCGTCATGGCGTCCTTCTCGGCTAATTAATCTGAATTATGTACAGAATCTCACCGACAATCCGCCAAGAGATCAAGTCTTAGTATGGATTTTTGTCGAATTAGGATACTTTTCATTCTCCTAATATGAACTGATCATAAAGAATTGTCTTTTAGACTTTGCGTTCTTTGCGCCTTTGCGTGAGTGAATTATTCAAGTTAAGTAGATAGATGAATGAAAACGACCGATTTGAATGTTATAAACTCATGAGACGAATACAGTCAGACCGTTAACAAACCACATTGGAGAAATCAGTTGAATTTATGCCCAATCAATGCTAATTTTAGCCTGACCCATTTGCGCAATGTGTCTTTGCGCTTCTCGTTAACGAGGTAATCTAATGAAAAGAATCGGATTTTCGTTTGTTGTTTTAATTCTCTTGATTTGTCCTGCCAGGGAAGGCCATGCCGGCAGAACCGGCTTTGAATTCCTCCGGACCTACGTGGGTGGCCGGCCGGCTGCACTCGGCGGAGCCTTTCTCACCATGACCGGTGATGTTCAGTCGGTTTATTATAATCCCGCGGCTCTCACCACACTCAATTCCCGGCAGCTTTCATTTTCTTACCTAAACCACTTTGTGGATTTTCAGTCGGGGTTTTTCGCTTATTCAACGGATCTGCCGAATCTAGGCCGGGTCGGGTTTGCCGGCCATTACTTGAGCTACGGAGAATTCGATCGCACGGATGAATTCGGCAATGAAAGCGGCACGTTTAGTGCGGGAAGTCTCCTCATAATGGCCGATTATGCCGAGCGCCTTTCACCGAATTTATCCGCAGGATTCTCCCTCAAGTTCATTCGCAGCAGTATAGCGGAGTTCTCATCCACTGCCTTTGCCGGGGATATCGGACTGCTTTATGAAGTCCCCAGTCAGCAGTTGGCTTTTGGCGTGGGAGTTTTTAACCTGGGAACGGTGACCAGCGCCTTCGTAGAGACGAAAGATGATTTGCCCATAAGCATTCGCGCGGGGGTCAGCAAAAAGTTGGAGCACCTGCCCCTGCAAATCTTGCTGGAAGGATACCGCTACTCCGATGAGGACCCAGAGTTTGTAGTCGGCGGAGAATTTGAGCTTACGCCCTTCCTGTTCTTGCGACTGAGCTACAACTCCCTGGGACAGGATCAAAAGATTGGCCAGAACGGCGATCGATTCGCAGGCGTTTCGATCGGAACCGGCATTGTTCTGGACAAATCCAAGGCATTCAGCGATATGTTTTGGGACAACCTGAATCTTGATTATTCATTCACTTCTTCCGGTGAGGTAGGATCACAGAACCGCGTTTCAATTGGGATTTCATTTTAGACATTTCATCTATTAGCCACTGAGCCATAGAGATCACCCAGGTTAGGGTCTCTATTTCTTTCCACTCTTAGAGCGCCAGGTACCATCAAAAGAAGTCCTTATTTTGCACAAACCGAACACAAATATGCCGTCCATTTACCTGGATCACAGCGCCACGACTCCCGTTGGTGAAGAGATTCTGCAGGCAATGCTGCCTTTCTTGTCTGATCGGTTTGGCAACGCATCGAGCATACATCAATATGGACAGGAGGCTAGAGCCGCTGTCGAACACGCCAGGGAACAAGTCGCGCGGGTGATCAATGCGAGGGAATCCGAAATCATCTTCGTTAGCGGCGGAACGGAGGCCGATAACCTGGCAATCCTGGGTAGTGCAGCTGCTCTGAAAGAAAAAGGAAACCACATAATCACCTCACTCATCGAGCACCAGGCTGTCATTCAAACCTGTGAGCATTTGGAAAAACAAGGATACGAGGTGACATACCTGGAACCCGATCAACACGGCATGACTCACCCGGGCCAGGTCGAGGAAGCGATCAGACCTGAGACGATCCTCATTACCGTTATGCACTCTAATAATGAGATTGGGACCATCAATCCTGTTGGCGAAATCGGGAAAATCGTACACGAGAAGAATATCCGGTTTCATACAGACGCGGTGCAATCCTTTGGCAAGCTTCCCATCGATGTCAACGTGATAAATGTTGATCTCCTGTCTATTTCTGCGCATAAGATTTATGGGCCGAAAGGGGTGGGGGCATTGTATGTTCACCAAGGCACCGCGATGGCAAAGGTCATTCATGGCGGGGAACATGAGCGAAACAAAAGAGGTGGAACGGAGAATGTCGCCGGAATCGTCGCGTTGGGCAAGGCGGCAGAAATCAGCCTTAATTTGATGGCGAGCGAAGCGCAAAGGCTTATGTTATTGCAGGATAAATTTTGGCAAGAGATCCGCGAGAGAATACCGGACGTGTCTTTGAACGGCCATCCTGATGAGAGGATTCCCGGACACCTGAGTGTCTCCTTTCCGGGCGTGGAGGCTGAATCCCTTTTGATTTCCTTAGACCTGAAAGGTATTGCGGCCTCCAGCGGTTCGGCGTGCGCCTCTGGCAGCAATGCACCATCGCATGTATTGGCCGGCCTCAAGCTTCCGCTCGAAAAAATGAAAGGGACAATACGCTTTTCTCTAGGCCGAACAAACACTGAAGATCACATTGAATATACTGCTCAGGTGTTGCAGGAGACCATAGAGCGACTGAGAGCTTTGGCTCCCACCGCTTAGCGCACGCCCAAAAATCTTTGCAATTCGATGCCCAATATGCTATCATTGTGCCCTGTTGTGCAATGGATATTGGCATTATCCACAGACTCAATTGAAACACCAAATAACGCCGCATAACACCGAATTGCTAACTTGAATAATTCAGTTACGCAAAGCCGCAAAGAACGCAAAGGATTAAGAACATCAAGTTAACAAAAAAATGTGAATTTATGATCTAACAGTCTTTTAGAAACCGAAAATTGAAATGTATTTATTATATCGTCAATATTCTTTGCGCCTTGGCGTCTTTGCGAAAGATTTTTGTGAATAATACAGGCTAAATGTGAAGTCACCATCTTCCTTCTCAATGAGTACAAGAATTCCAAAAAATGCAACAGTCGTTACGGCCATGAGCGGTGGTGTGGACAGCTCCGTGGCGGCTGCCCTTCTCGTGGAGAGAGGTTTCCGCGTTATAGGAATTACCATGAAGCTCTGGGAATTCCGGGATGTGGGCGGCAACAGTAAAAGAGAGGCCACCTGCTGCACCATCGAGTCCATGAATG
>JAUXJX010000227.1 GCA_030624545.1 Bacteroidota bacterium
CCTTCTCCCAAGGAAGAGGGAAATGTGGATGTGTGCGAAGACAACCCCATTACAACCTTTACTGGATTGCAAAACGGCTATTTGGAATTATTTTTCCGCAATTGCTCTAATATGACGTGAAGAAGGAACCAAGAATTGTCGTCTCATGTTCTCAAATCAGCCTTCACTTTCGCTGCCTCCCTCTCCCGCGGGAGAGGCCTGCCCGCCGGAGGCAGGGATTGAGGGTGAGGGCCCTACCTCAGCAATAAAAGCTTTTTCGTTTGGATAAGCAACCTGTTTTCGCTATTCAACGGATCGCGGGCTGCCAGGCTGTAGAAGTAGATTCCGCTGGGAAAATCGCGGGCATCCCAGGTAACTTGGTGTGGCCCGGCTTGAAGACGCGCGCGGATCAAATTCGAGATCGCCCTGCCAAGCACATCGTATATGCTGACGGTTACCTCCATCTCCCGCGGAAGTTCGAATTGAATTGTGGTCTCTGAATTGAAGTGATTGGGATAGTTCTGCCCAAGGCGGAAGTCGGTGACGACATTCGCCGGCTCCGCAACGCTGACAGTGGTTTCCAGCAGCCGCCGTTCATACGCGCCATTTCCATGTGTGGCGACTCGTAATTTGCGGTTGCTCGGTGAAATGCCCAGGTCCATCACGATGACGGCTTCCGGGAGACCCTCGCCGAAATCCTGCCATGAGCTTCCGCCATCAAGGGAAACATAAACTCCCAGGTCATTGCCGACGTGGAGGCGCTCGGGATAGAGGGGATCAACCACAACAGCCGACGTGGGCACATCCGGCAGCCCCAATCCTATATCGATCCAACTCTGGCCGGCGTCCAGTGATTTGTAAATATGCGACGAGCCGAATCCACCAAAAACGACATAAACGGTGGACGCCCTGCTTGGTTCAACAGCAATATCCAAGGGATACCGGTCCGGCAGATCAGCCGTGACATTTTCCCAGGACAAACCGCCGTTGGTGGTAACGAAAACTCCGGGTCTCGCATTTTGTGGTGCCGTGCCCACGTAGACGGTATCAGAACCGCTATTCGAAATTGCCATTGAGATAGCGGGATTCACATCAAAAGTCAGGGCCCCACTTACCGGAAACCAGCTTGACGCAGCAGTGGTCGTTTTGTAGATGATGCTGCGACCGGCGTATAGAATATCCGGATTGGCTGGGCTTATTACAAATGGAGCGATAAAGGCGGTTGTCTCATTACCCGACTGTGGTGGCCGGACCAGGATCCAGGATTCCATCCGGTTAATCGACTTCACAACATTAAGAACCTGGGAGGAGGCGTAGATAATGTCGGGATTGGTTGGATGGATGGCGGTCCAGCTTCCATCTCCGCCATATACGCGCCGCCAGGCTTTGTCGCCTTCATATACTGCGGTCCAATTGTCCTGCATGCCGCCGATGGCAAGCAAGGAGTCCGAGATTGCTGACGAAAAGCCATTGTAGAATTGTGTCGTTTGATATCCCCCATTGCAGCTTTGAAAGGTCTCACCGCCGTCGGTTGACCGCCAGACACCCCCATCATTGCCGAAGTAGATTGTCTTAGGATCGACCGGATGAAATGCGAAGGTGTGGTTATCGGCATGGGCGTAGGTTGGCGAACCCTCTGGTCCGCCTGGGGGCGGCGTCCCTGAAGGAAAGGCACCGCCCGTTTTCCGTTGAAGATCCGACCCACCTGCCGTCGACTTGAATATCCCCATTTGTCCGCCCGTAATGACAATGTTCGGATCTGTCGGATTAACGGCAACAAAATGAGAGTACCAACCCTGGGCGGAGGCGTAATCTAGGGTTGACACAACAGTCCAGTTATCGCCGCCATCTACGGACTTGCAAAGCCAGGTTCCCGAACGGGACCGGAATCCGTTGCCTATGCTCGCGAAGATAATGTTGGGCGAAGACGCCGAAATGCAAAGCTGCGGCTTTCCGCCGAAAGTGGAAGGCAGGCCGGTCGTCAGTCTTTGCCAGGTCTGCCCGCCATCTCTGGTCCGATAGATCCCATGGCCCGGACTGCCTACCCGCCGCATGCTACGAAGACAATTTCAGGATCATCAGGATTGATGGCAATATCCATTGCCATGATCACACTGTGTTTTTTCTGCCAGCTTTCTCCTGCATCGGTCGATTTGAATGTGCCTTCTGTTGTTGCCGCCCACACGACATTCGGGTCCAGCGGATCGATCCGGACAGCTTGTACGCCGTTCTTCTGGTTGAGCGACCAATCCAGACTTTTCGACCAGGTCAGACCTCCGTCCGTGGTCTTGAGGACGCCAATGCCGTAGCTGCCCCGGGTCGTGCGGAAATTTACTCCCGGAGATGCGTTTTGATAGCCATAAACTTCTCCGGTGCCTATGTAAATTGTCTTGTGATCAACAGGATGAATTGCAATGCTGCTCACGCCCAGGACCGGAAATCCGGTGGGCACGCGCTCCCAGGCATTCTCTCCCCTACCTCCGGATGTGCTTTTCCATAGGCCGCCGCTGGCAGATCCTGCATAAATGATCCCGGGATTGGAGGGATCTATGGCCAATGCCAACGTCCTGCCACCGATGTTGTTTGGGCCGATGCTTTGCCATTGCCCTGAGGAAGAGGATTTTTTCAGAACGGGATCAACGGATCTTAGGTTTTGCTGCGAGTACTCGAAGGCCCGCATAAAAGCAGCTTCGGGAATGGTCGAATTCGGATACGCGCGCGAACGTGACCAGAAATCGAGGGCTTCCATGGCACCGGAGGTGGTTGGGAGTGGATCCTTTGCAGGGGTGAATAGTCTGGATATGGTGCCTGTTAGGAATGTTGCTGACAGAATAGTGGCGAGTAAGACGGGAAAATGTCTAGTCTTCATCAAGAACATGTTTATTCAGATTCCAGAGCAATTGAAGTGATTCGGACCAATCGACCTTCTGTCAAGCTCGCTTTAACCTCCGGATTGCAATCATTGTCTTAATCTGGATCGATTCTGCGCTGGGCTTCACGTGAACCTCACCGGAAGTTAAACGTGTATCACTATCACGTTCCGGACTTCTGGTCCTACTTCAACAGCATCGCCTTTTTCACCGCCGTATATCCGTCCGCAGAAATTTTATAGAAATAAAGTCCAGAGCTTTGACCGACCGCATTCCATTCCACCTGGTGATTCCCGGCTCTCTGGATTTTGTTTACTAGGTTGGCAATCTGCTGACCTTTCAAGTTATAGACCGATATTCTTACGTTGGATTGGCGCGGCAATTCATATGAAATGGTCGTAACCGGATTGAATGGATTCGGATAATTCTGGCGCAAGGCAAATGCGTTTGGAACATCCTTGACATCATCCACACTCGTAATGGCATCAGCGAAAATCATGTCCTTGAATTCCCAATTCACATGCAAAGGCCATTGATCCTCCTTATGTGAACTCGGTACGCCCGTCAGACTCACAAAGCCGCTTTGGCCGGAGGGCAATACGTTTTCATCAATTACCTGAGACGCGCCGAACTCCATTGCCTGCTGATACGAGCCATGGCTGGTGATTTGTCTGGGTGTGTCCTTAAGCTGATCAAATGTGAAATTACTCAACGGCCCAAAATACCCATCCATCGCCAAAACGCGCCAGGTGCTGCTCGTCTGGCTATCACCGGACCGAAAAGGAACATTATCGCCATTATTCCACCAGGATACAGGTTTGTTATTCCAATTGACCAGGTAGCCTTGCCCGGGATTTTGCAGTGTGGGCAACTCGGAAAATGCCATTAAACCGCCCCACTCTTCACTTCCGTCGCCCTTATGTGGAAGTCTCGGATCGACACCATCCGTCCTGTCCTGATACCAGCCCACATGCCAATATTTAACATTCTGGTCTTTGCCAGCATAAAAGAGATTAAATGACACCGGGATCATAGCAGCGGCGGCCTCAAATTCCTGTAGGTTGGTCGCCCTGACCATGGCGAAAACTGCTTCCGCCATGGAGAGCTCATTGTTCCAAAAGGTCATCTTTTTGGAGTACACTTGATTGTTGGCAAGGTCCTCCGCGAATACGGGGCCGTGAACCGTTCTGTAATGGGTGAAGACAGAATCGTTTCCGGATACCAAGAGCGTATCCTGGATGGCCTCAAAATCGCGCCATTCCCCATTATGCATATATTTTCCATAAGTACTGTCCTGTGTGGAATCGATGTAAACATCGACGTTATCGCTGATTCCGCTCGTCAGCGTCCAGGCATGGTAGTCATTTCGCCCAATGATAATGCCGGGCATTCCCGCAACAATCATCCCGCCGGCATGGAAGGTTGGACATTGCAATTCAACTTCATTGGGAATTCGAATTGTATTCACCTCTTGATTTCCCATCTGCGGGGCGCCCAGCAACATCACATTTCCCGTATTAGACTTCGTGCCCGAAACCAATGCCGCAAAACTTCCCCACTTTTGGGGCAAATCAAGGTCCCTCACATACTCATCAATCTTTCTGCGCCGCTCCCTAATGGATTGTATGACATTACTCCCTACATGTGTTCCCGAATAATTCCACAATCTGGGGCTTGCTGTTGTGCTGCCCGGGATGGTTGTCGGCACTGCGGGATCATTAATTGGTTTGTTCAGATCCAGCCACTCCTGGCCGTTGTCTTGAAGTTCCGCCAGGCGGTCCAATTCATCGCCGCCGGC
>JAUXJX010000127.1 GCA_030624545.1 Bacteroidota bacterium
AAAATCTGCTGCAGAGTTCGATGAATTTGCAGAGCAGGTTAAGAACTTGAAGAATCAACTGTATGAAAAGGACGAAGAAATCCATGCGATGTACGGGAGACTTTCTCCCGAAACGTTGGAAGCAGAGAAAGTAAGATCATTACGGGAAGCACTAGCGAACGGTGGCGGCACTCTCGAGCAGATGAGAATCGCGCCGGACTCTCCGGCGGCAGGTAAAAAATTGCGGAATCTCAAATTGCCGAAACAAGTGTTGGTGGGGGCCGTCGTGCGCGGCGAGGAATTGTTTATTCCCGATGGGACATTTAGCCTTCAAGATGGGGATGAGATTACACTGCTAGGCAAAAGAGCGGAAGTTGAGGCGGCGGCGCAGGTGCTGTCTGCGGCTAAAGCGAAAAAATCTTAGTTTTTGTAAATCAAATCCGTCTAGCACTATACAGCCATTCTTGGTGAATTTCCTTTGGCGGCGAACCGGACATATTCAACCCAAATAGAGCCCGTCGCGAAACTTTAAGCCTGTGTCGGACTTCTCAACGAATTCGCTCTCGTCCAGGGCAAATAGCGGCGAAATCTCCACGTCTCCCAAGACAGTGTGAGTACGGGGATCGCGAGGAACCGGAATTCCCGCCGTTTCAAACCACCTTCCGTACAGATTACACAAATCACGAATCGCTGTTTCGCTGGAAGCATCACCGTTTGGATTTTTTACCGGACTGAACTCCTCATTGCGCTCTACCTCCATCACGACCGGATTGGCCGCGAATTGCAGAGCGTCGAAGATGAACGTCTCGAACTTGTAGCCATTCGGTTCTTCAGGCTCAATCTTTTCGCCTGAAGCAGCAATATAAGCGATTTTCTTATGGGCAACATGGTACGGCAATGACAGGGTGCCCCCGGTTAGATCCTCAATGAATTCACGCTTGATGACGTGCGTGGCTATGCTGCCGGCTCCGTACATCAGAGAACCGTCATCATTTGTGGCCTGCATCTGCGCTTCAGAGAGGTCGCTGTACTCCACCACGGTCAGTTTACCGTCAAGCTTGCCGAAGACGCCCACCTTTTCATGGGGATTTTTCTTGGCCACGGCTTTGCAGGACATGTCAGAATTGACTTGAGTATGATAGCCGATGAAAATGGGGTCGCTAATCCTCGAGAGAACATTATCGACCTGAAAATAGAATACGTCTTGAATGCCACGGTTTTCCATGTTCGCCAGTGCACCGCTGTCCCGCAAGGCATTCAACGTGCCGCCATGGCCATTGGGGTTGGTAAACACCCGGTCTGGTTCAGACAATATCAATTTACCTTTGTCATCGACAGCAGGAATCATGCTTTGCTGAAAGAAGAAGATGTCGGATTTTGCCAGGCCAAAATATTGATTTTCATCAAAAAAGGCCCTGGTTTCGGCATCATTGGTCTCGCTGGTCATAATGTACCAGGGAAGGGCGATCTTAAATCTTCTATTCAGTGCAAGAATCTTTTCGGCATGAAGCTGAAACAGGCTTTTTTTCTTCACCGGAGTGATGGGAAGCTTTCCCTTGGGCCCGTCAAATCCGAGCCTTGTACCTTGCCCGCCAGCCACGAGAATACCCCCTATCCTCCCGGCTCGAAGAGCTTCCTCTCCAAGGGCTGCGGCTTCAGCGGCACTTTTCCTCTGTTGCTCATTCCTGGGCACAGCGATGACTTCGGCAGGAGAAAGCATGCCATCTTCCTCCGGGATAGAAGAAGAGGCCAAAACAAATCTCTCCGACAAATCCTTGATCAAATCCAGGTCGATGCTGTTCAGTTGCTGCAGGAAGCTTTGCTGTTGATGCGAAGATAGCATGTTCCAAAATCGGAATACATGCTGCTGTTCATAAGAACGATATCGCTCCAAAACCTCGGCATAATCCAGCTTCTTTTGCGAAACGACCGTTTCAACTTCCTTCATGTGCGCGGTGTCCAGGCGGATTGACTTGATCAATTCTCTGCAATAGGTTCCGGGATTCGTGCGATTTCCGGCTTCATCTTTGCAGGCTTTTTGTTGAGTGCAAGTTCAAACACTTTATCTAGCGTGTCGGCAAAATGGAAAGTAACGTCCTTTTTGGCATTCTCAGGAATATCTTCCAGATCTCTCTTATTCCGAAGCGGAGCGATGATATGAAAAATTCCCGCTCTTCTGGCTGCGAGGACCTTTTCCTTCAGCCCGCCAATTGCAAGCACTTTTCCTCTCAGTGTAATTTCACCGGTCATAGCAATGTCGCTTCGAACCGTGACGTCCTGGAAAAGGGATAAGAGGGCCGTTGCCATTGTAATGCCTGCCGATGGCCCATCCTTCGGAATGGAACCGGCCGGTACATGAATATGTATTTCATGATTCTCGAAAAAATCCGGATCGATACCAAGCGAATCAGCTTTGGCTTGGATATAAGACAGCGCGGCCCGCGCCGATTCCTTCATGACGTCTCCCAGTTGGCCCGTCAATATCAAACCCTTTTTGCCCTTCATTTTTGTCGCTTCAACGAATAGTATGTCGCCGCCGGATGGGGTCCAGGCCAATCCGGTTGCTACTCCCGGCTCGTCTAATCTTTCGGCCATTTCATATATATATTTCGGCGGACCCAGGTATTCAGATAAATCCTTCGGCGTAATCTTGCGTGTTTCGAACTTTCTTTCGACGATTCCGCGTGCCACTCTCCGGCAGACATTCGCAATCATGCGCTCGAGGTTCCTCAAACCGGCTTCCCTGGTGTGTTCTTGAATCATCTGTAGAATCGATTTTTCATCGAAACTTAGCTGTTTCGCCTTGAGACCATGAGCATCCAGTTGTTTGGGAATAATGTATTTGCGCGCGATTTGAAGCTTTTCTTCCTCGGTATAGCCCGGCAGTTCCAAGACTTCCATACGGTCACGCAGAGCAGGCGGAACGGGATCAAGCAGATTCGCCGTGCCGATAAACAGGACTTTGCTCAAATCGAAAGTAACTTCGAGGTAATGATCGGAAAAGGTATGGTTTTGTTCCGGATCCAGGACTTCCAAAAGAGCAGATGAAGGATCGCCGCGAAAGTCCATTCCGAGTTTGTCAATTTCATCCAGCATGAATACCGGGTTGTTTGACCCGGTTTGCCGGATCCCCTGGATAATTCGACCCGGTAATGCACCTATGTATGTTCTACGATGCCCGCGAATTTCCGCCTCATCTCGAATCCCTCCCAAAGAAATGCGGACAAATTCGCGTCCCAGGGCGCGCGCTATTGAGCGACCCAAAGAAGTCTTGCCCACGCCGGGCGGTCCGGTAAAACACAGAATCGGACCTTTCATATCTGATTTCAACTTTCTAACGGCGAGATATTCCAGAATTCGATCTTTTACTTTTTCCAGATCATAGTGATCTTTGTCTAATACGGATTTTGCTCTCTTGATATTCAGGTTGTCTTTTGTGCTTTTGGACCAGGGCAGGTCGGTCAGCCAGTCAAGGTATGTCCTGCTAACAGTATATTCTGCGGCTCCGGGGGGCATCTTTACCAGTCGCTCCAGTTCGCGCATAGCAGTATTATGTGCCTGCTCGGTCATTTTCGCCTGTTCAATCTTTGCGCGTAACTCATTGATCTCCGCCGTGCGTTCGTCTTCTTCGCCCAACTCCCGCTTGATCGCTTCCATCTGCTGGCGAAGATAATATTCACGCTGATTCTTGCCGAGCTCCGATTGCACTTCATTCTGGATTTTCGTGCCAACCTGGAGAACCTCGAGCTCGCGATTCATATAGATCGTCAGTTTCTCGAGCCGCTTCTTGACGTCAAATATCTCCAAAATCCACTGCTTTTCGGGAAGAGACAAATTTAGATTGCTGGCGATCAAATCACAGAGCTTACCGGGATGAGAAATATTCATTACGGCAATTTGCAATTCATCCGGCAGGTGAGGAACCAGCGTTACAATCTTTTGGAACTGGATGGTCATGTTCTTGGCCAATGCTTCCAGCTCAAGGTCCTTTTCGAAATAATCCTCAATCGGACGAATATTGCCGTCTAAATAGGGTTCGGTCTGCTCCCAACGGACGACCTCCATTCGAGATAATCCCTGTACTAAAATGCGAATGGTGCCATCGGGAAATTTGAGCATTTTAAGGACGGTCGCGACGGTGCCCACCTTATACATTTGCTCTGGCTTGGGCTCCTCTACCTCACCATCCGTCTGGGCAACCAATCCCAATATCCGATTTCCACGCAAGACATCATTGATTAATTTTATCGATTTCGGACGCGCCACAAACAATGGTGAAACCATGAAAGGATAGATGACAGTATCCCTAAGTGGTAGGACAGGAATCTTCGCTGGAATCTCTATTCGTTCGATCTCTTTTTCTTCCTTCAAATCAGAGATGGTTTCTTCATCTAAACTTGAGTTGGAATTGTCAATCTTTTTAGTCATTTTTGTACTCCTGGAAAAATCAATCGGATATCGGAATTACGACAGAACCATCTTTATCTTTGCGCGCCTTGGGAACCATGATTTTCAGATATCCCTGGTCGTACTGAGCTGAAACCAATTCTTCATCAACATCCTTAGGAAGCTCAATTCGCCGGGAGAATTTACCATAGGCAATTTCGGCAATATGAAAATCCTCGCGATCTTCCTCACAATTGTCTACTCTTTTGCCGCTAATCAAAAGTTCACACTCTCTCATCTGAACCTTGACGTCTTCCTTATTCACGCCGGACAGTTCTATCTTCACTACCAAGGATTCCGTGGTTTCGTAAACATCCACATGAGGAGTCCAGCCATCCTCCGATACCATGAGCGTCTGGTTTTTCGAGATGAGAAAATCCTTCATGAGCTCTTCGACTTCCTTCTCCATTTCGCGGAGATTCTTGAGCGCCTGATTTAGGTCGTGATCTTTAAAAGGCATGTCAGCCCTCCAACGTGATTTCTCTTTGATATACTCATTTAGAACGGTGACAAAAAATGCTGAGGTGAATAATAATCCTGATAAAAATAATAAAACAAGAATGAATTGACTATTAAAATATATCGCTCCTTTTTCTCAATAGCATAATTTTGTTCGTAATTGTAAGCCCAGGAATACGCGAGTGATTTAGGCAAAAGTTATCTATGGGCGGAAAAAGGAAAAGGGAGAACCGAAGTTCTCCCTTGTTGCTCACAAAATATTGGTATGGTTCGTTAAAGGGATAAGCTATTTTCAAACCTATTCATCAAATTCGAACATTTCCGAAGGGATTGCAGAAGGACCCCTATGATTGATAACTCGATTTTGTTGTCTTTCCAGTTTGTTCTTACAATCGATACATAGTTTCGCCGCGGGAACCGCCTCCAGACGCTCGAAGGAAATCTGCTTATCGCATTCTTCGCAAATCCCATATTCACCCTTCTCAATACTGCTCAAAGATTCGATCGTTATTTCCAATTCTTTGGCCAAGTCACTTTCCTTTGACATCAGACTATTCACTGCATCATCCAGGGTTACCCGATCGACCCAATCAGCAACGTTCTCTTCCTGTAATTTCCCAATATCGTCAGAACTGGCTCCAAATTGCCGGAGAATCTCCTGTTGTCTCTCGAGCAGCAGTTTCTTTAGAGTAGCCAACTGTTTCTTCGTCATAGCAGCGTCCTTAACAATTCAGAGTTCACAACAATAAAAGCCGTCTTCTTCTTCCAACGAAAAACGAAGATGTATACTTTTCTCTCTGCTGATTTGTTTCCTTTTTTAGACTTGATTTATATCGCTTACAAAATCATTATCCACTTTTTCGACTACTTCGAATAATTCTTTAATAGATTTATTCTTGTTGGAAATGGAACCACCTTCACTAACCTGAATTATTCACCACAGAGTTCACAGAGAATTAACAAAAAATGTTAATCCTTGAAAATCAAAGTGTTATTAAGAAAATGAGTTTTCTCTAAGTGAAAACTGAGTTTTGATTTGAATTGAAGCAATTTGCCTTTAACTGCTATAAGTACAATAAGTTAAGCTCTGTGTTCTCTGTGGTTTATGAATTATCCAGGCAAGATCCAATTTCGCCTGAGCTTTCGATCACTCATAAAGTCGTCCACAACTACGGCACCAAGTGTGTTTTCATCAACTGAACATCACGTTCCGTTTGTATCAATCAAGCCAAATTTTGCTCAAATATTGTGGGGATTTTACCGTAATGAAAAAAATGGATTATATATATATCATCAAATCGATCTGATGTCAACAATTTATTGGCTGCATCACTTGAGGAAAAAATTGTTGGATTTGAGAAGACAAACAAATATTAGCGCGACAAGTGGCTTTCAATTTTCGCTATCAGTTTCTCCGGCAATGAATCTCGATTTTCTTCATCAACCGTAAATAAAGTGACGTCTTTACGAAGCATTATCCGGCTA
>JAUXJX010000015.1 GCA_030624545.1 Bacteroidota bacterium
AGAGACCGCAACCACAAATGTGGCGCTCTCAACCTTCTTGGTCAGCATCCTTCGTTCCACGTGCAAATCAGAGCCATGCGCCGTAAAGCTAAAAGATATGCCGGTCAGCCGATGGATAATTAGGGCCGCGACAGCCGGATGTGTCGCAAAGTGAGCGTGAATGTGAGTTATGCCCAGTCCCATCATTTCTTTGGCAAAAAGGACCGATTTGGGCAAAACACCCAGGGCGCCGACGAAAAAGTTGATGCTGCCCAGCGTGCCCTTTAGCACTTCAAGAAATACCTTTAAGTATGCCCTGGGGCGGCGGCGAAGGAAGTGCAAATGTGCACGAACGATAGGAAGCGACAAGAAGGGATGAAAATGGGCTCCCTCCACTATCGCTTTCGCCTCGCCATGAACAACTTTCTGCTGCTCTCGCAGGAGGGGAAAGACTTCCACATCAGCTCCTAAATCCTTCAGCGCAATCATTTCATAAAGAATAAAGGTTTCCGAGATTTTTGGAAAACGCGACATGATATATGCCACTTTCAACCGTGGTCCCGCACAGGAGCTTGACTCTGGAGTGACGTGTTGAAGAAGTTGAATAACCGAATGTTCGAAAATAGACCTAATAATCTGATACCTCCCGAAAATTGACTGCCGACTCCTTCTTTCTGTGACGCCACACATCGATTGGCGCAAAGGAATGCAGCAGGCGAATACGAAAAACCATTGGAGTGGTTCGCCGGGTTATGTTGGTTCTCCTCAATGCCAGACAGTCTGTCGAATTCAAGTCGTTGATCCCTTCCATGGTATTGAATGCCACTTTGAAATCGAATTCCTGCAAAATGCTATGGACCCGCTCGTCGAAACCACCGCCGGGATAACAGAAGACCGGCAAGGCCTTTCCGTTCTCTTTTTTCAAGTCCTCCTGCGAATTCTTCACCTCTTCTCGAATCTCTTCGGTTGTC
Source organism: Bacteroidota bacterium (assembly GCA_030624545.1). GTDB lineage: Bacteria > Zhuqueibacterota > JdFR-76 > JdFR-76 > DREG01 > JAUXJX01. The sequence goes on from JAUXJX010000015.1 coordinate 951, forward strand.
ATTTGATTCAACATCGGATGAATTCGCGTGTGCGCGGCAATCGTTAATCCGTCGTCATCCAGGTGTCGCAGCTCATTCCAGCTTAGCACACTCTTGATCACTGTTCTCTTCTCGCCCAGATTCGCGCAGATCTCGTCCACAAGCTGCAGTGCCCGTCCATGAGGAATGGTTTTTATGAAGTCCTGTATTCTTTTCAGGTTTCTAAGCCGCTCGTCTCTCGTTCGTAAGGACAACGATCCGAGAGGGGTCGCTTCCAATACGGATTTTGATGTATGAACAAATGCCCGATAGAGCCGATCCCACCAAAAAGACCTTTCCGGATGATCCGGATATGCGGTTGGGACGAATAGTGTTCCAGGCAGTTGGAACCGCTTGAGAATCGGCCAGGCATGCTCCGTCAAATCATAATAAGCGTCGTCAAATGTAATTAGCACGGCCCGATCCGGTAATTGGCCGCCATTCATAATCGCATCCAGAACCTGATCGATAGAGACCGCATTGTAGTTATTTGCCACATGTTCCATCTGCCGGGCAAACACCTCGGGCGTAGCGCTGATTAGACGCGGATTCAAGAGATGCTCATCATCGAGGTTTGCCACCCGGTGGTAAGTAATTACCCTGAGAATATTAGGTTTCCCTTTACCATTTCCATCCGGCCCTGTCTGATTCGAATCCGATATTGGTTCCGCTGAATGGGTGGAAGCATTTGCCACTATAGTTTTTTTCACTTTGTTCAAGGATTATGAGAGGTAAATGATGAAAATCCTATTGATCGACTGCGGCCGTCCGGTCTTTCGTGTTTGCTGCGGAGTTTTGTGATGTGCGCAGACACTTCCTCATATACTTCCCGGGGCGGGCAGGTAGCATCAACTCGAACAAAATTAGGTGTGATTTTGCTTCTTTGATGAAATTCCCGCCGGCGAGAGTCCAGGTAAGCGATCGTCGCCTCCCCTTTTCGGGCAAAAAGTACTTCCGCGGGGGCATCGAGGAAGACGGTCAGATCCGGCCCTGGGTAAAACCGATTGAGACACCAGCGATGGATCCGCTCCGCTGGAGGCAATTCGGAATTCGGTGTGACGTCACTGAAGGAGAAATCATACAGAAAATGACGATCATAAACCACAATATACCCTTTACTCCGATACCACAGTGAAATTAACTGACGGTACCATTCTTCGGCAAGGCGATTCATTAAACGTGCCGTAGACCAAAGCATCCCTCTCGGTTTGGATTTTCGCGCTGTTCGACTATGAAGAGAGGTGACCCTGCCCCTGTCTTGCCTGCCGCTCCTATCCTTTGATCTTTTTAGGAATGTGACGAGACGCGAGCTGGGAAGGGCGATGTTACTCGATTCGACGTTTATGCCCATATATAGATATTTAACCGGTTCCGGATATTTTTTTTCAAGCATGCGGGCAATTGTGGTCTTGCCGGCACCATCCCCGCCGATGAGTGCAATTGAAAGCATAAGGAGACCTCAGTTCGTCAAGATTGGAATCTGATGCAGTTGCCCGTTATTAGGCTTGGCTTCCAAGTTTATCTCGCCTGCCACGCTCTCGGCTCGGCTTTCTTGGCCATAAATCTTAACGCAGGCGCCGGCCAAGGCAATTAAGAGCCAAAAAAACCGAACATAGGATAGATGGAGGAAGATTGCGGTAAATAGGTAGGCCAGGATGCTCAGCAAAAAGCCGCTGGCGATGTTCTCTCCATCAGTACCCCATTTCTTGTGGAATCGGCGCGTTTGGTTCAATTTGAACAGGGTTGCCAGGATAATGGCAAAAAACCAGGAGGCGCCGAACAGGCCGTTATCGGACAATTCCTCGATGTACATGTTGTGAGCCCTACGCGTTCCGGAAATTTTCCTGAACCCGATTTCGCTGGCATACTCCGGAATGTAGGAGCTTGTTTGGCCCGGACCTACTCCAAAAAAAGGATGGTCAAAGAATGTTTTCAAAGCTGCCAGACTCACTGTCGTCCTGCCGCGTACCGAACCATCGGCTTTGTGCACCTGGCCGGATAATACATTCGTGATCCCCACGTATGAGAGATAGATGCGATTGAAGTAATGGGGAACGGCCACAAGCATGACCGAGATACAGAACACGATTGCCAGAAAGAAATATCGGATTTTGATAAATTTAAGGAAAACCATGATGACCAGGACAAAAAGTATCGCGATACCGGCACCCCGAGAAAAGGTAAGCATAATGCCGGCCAGGATAGGAATCATAGATAGCACTGCCAGAACCCGCAAAAATCGAGAAGACTCTCCCCGAATTCTAAAAAAAGCCAGGGGCAACAGAACAACCATGATCTGGGCATATCGGTTCTTCGAGCCAATCGGTCCTGCCAGCCGCCGGCGTTTGATTTTTTCTCCCGAAATATCCACCTCTCCGGTACTGATCTGCGCGTCCTTCACCTGCGCAAGTCCCCCAAGAGCATTGTTATAGGAGCCGGAGAGCTCTTGGTAAAGGGAGATAGTTCCCATGAAAAATCCGGAGAGAATCAGTGTCCAGGTTACCTTTCTTAACAATTCCTTGGTTCGAATTGTATTGATTATCAGAAAATAGAGAACTATGCCCGCCAAGAAGAAGGTTGCCATTCTGTCAACGGAGGTTACAAAATCGCGGGATACTGCTGCCGATATTACCATCGCCACAAGGTATCCTACCATGAGGAGCAATGCGGAATTGACAATAATCGGCAAGCGCCGAATAAAATAGAAGTAGAGCAGAGGCATGCCAAGTAACAAGAAGAAGGATCCTGCCACAAATGTGGGTATGCCGTGATATCTGGTAGCAATAACTGTGAGATTCGTATAAAGCACAAATAAGACGGCAAGCGTCGTAAATTCCGGATTAAGGAACATGAAAAACAGAAGACCGATCGAAAGCGTGGCAGCAAACACGAGCACGGCATCAAACTTGGACAGCAATATTCCTAACACTGAACAAAGAACTATCGCAAATGCTCCAAATAGATGATAAGAAGTAATACGCTTCACAGTTTGATTTCTTCTAGTGCTCGACATGTGGAATCCGTTGCAGGAATAGATTTAGAATTTTAATCAGGTTGTGTTTCCGCCAAGACATGGGCGTCCCGGTTATCCGACTCTTTGTCGAAGCCGTCCCAGGTCGTCCGGGTTACATCGCGCTTCCGGGTAGGCGTGGCCTTGAGATTAAAATGGAGACGATAGCGAAAATAGCCAAACATCTTAATCCAACCGCCGCGGAACCTCCGTCCTGAAGTAAGGACTCTTAGGCTGGGGTGACCGGAGTAAGCGATCCGGCAGCCCGTTAATTTTACGGCCGGACCAATCTGTAAATCCACAGACAGCTTGCCCGCATCATACAGTTCCAGGAAGACAGACTTGTTAACTGCATAATTGCTGCCTCGCGTTGTGGGAATGCGAAGAATATTCCGCTTGAACCGCCTTATCGTGTGATGAATCGCAATCTTGGCACGTACAGACCTTAGCTTTCGTAATTCATAATGGCCGACATGACTGTATGCGAGGCTGGCGCCTGCGTTGAGTGATTCGATAAACCAATCCAAAAGAGCGTTTATATCAGCCACTCTGCAATCGGCATCAAAATGAATCGTAATCTCAGATTTGGTGGCGCGCACGCCCAGAGCCCGAGCGCTGACAATGACAACCTCACCTGAACGCCGGGCCGAAGGAACCGCGACAACTCCGAAGCCCAGGCTTCTAAATAGGTCGATTTCGCCCGGAGGATTAGATCGTGGATAATTGTTGACGACCAAAATAATCTCAATCGCATATTTCCCGGTGTAGCGAAGGATGTCCGCAAACAAAGTCCTGATTGTCCATAGGTCCGCCTGGGCATTGATCGGGACAATGATAGAAGCATCAGGGTTGCAGCGTGGATTGCCCCTCAATCGGATCAAATGGTTCTTGATTTCCATTAACTCGGGGCTTTGCGCTGAAATCTGTTGAGATTTTTCTGTTTTCATATTAGAAAATACCAGGTTATCGCAGATCACCCTCAGGTGACTCATCAGCGGAATAATCATGGTGCCCTGGGTCTCGAGGCGGCGAAACCGTTGGCGGAAGACCCGGGTTTTCGCCTTCGGCAAAGGCATGAGTCAGCGTTTCGAAACCTAATGGGCGGCCCCCACTTGTAGGCCTTTTGCGCAACACCGCTTTAAGCATCGCCGGGTGACGATAATAGCGGTGAACAACTTCCGCGGCTGAACGGAGCGCCCTCGGTTTTTGAAAACTGGGATTATCAAGTATAAAAAGGACTGCCTTTTTGAGCGATCCCCTGCCCCGAGGCAAAACTACTTGATAGTCGTTTCCCTCTGGAGATTCGAAGTCATAAACCAGGTTATCATTCCGGATATTATCATACAAACTCTTATCCCCGCGGCGCAGCAGCAGCTCGGCCTGGGCGATCAGACCTTCAAGATGCGTTTGGGAATACATATTTGAATGGTCGTCCTCCAAAATTCGATCTCCACTACAGCCCGTCGAACCGCGCCGCAGTTCGTCGGGTATCCCACCGTCTGGGCGTATCATCGATTTCGTCATCGGATCGTTGTCACATGCGCGGGAGCTTCCCCCACTTGCTTCGCTCCTCATGCCGTTCATGCGGCCAAGAGCGAGCTCAATGGCGTGCCGGTATGCTTCAGCCGGAGTTCTAGCGGTGGTTCGCTTCCTCGCATCGAACCGATTATAACTCACGAGTGCAAGATCGGGCCGATCCCACAAATAATCTGCAATATAGGTGCATGCGTTTGTTGCTGCCGCCCCCCAGTTGCTCATAGATGTTTCGGCTGTGAATGAAATCGTCGGATAGATAATTTCAGCCAGCCAATTTTGAAATTCGTATTTAAGATCACTTTCTTGCCAGGCATGAAGATTTTCGAGCAGATCAGCCGCCCGGATAAATCCGGGTATGGCCCAAGACAAATTCAACTGACACTGGCGGTCGGGTTTCAGGCTGTTCCCGGGTTCACCAAAGCTGGTAATCTGCAATAGATCTGTGATCCTCTCCATCACTTGGTGAGCATACTGCTCATTTTCCTGCAGGTGGTAGGCCAATGCCTTGGCATAAATCAATGTGTTCCCCTTCATCAAGTAGGCCGGACTCTTGGAGGCAAGGCAGGTAATACGTCCTGAAGGAGCTTCCCACTGCCAAAGCCCCTTGGCAAAGGCGATTGCATGTTCCACAGAAGATTTGTATGGCTCTATTCCTTCTATGGCTTTGGATCGAATTTCCTGAAGCTCTGAAGGAGTGGTCAAATAGCCGCGTGATTTATATTTCGAATGATCGTTTTTCGAAGTAAACGACATAGCATTCGCCGCTATGACAAATTCTGTATCCTCTGGTTGGCCAGAGTCAGAAAATCGATCATCGTTTCTATCGGCATTCCGAGCATTTGCGTTTAACAAAAACAGGAAGATTACAAAAAGCACCAAAAAGCTGCGGAAATTTGTCATTTCAGACACTCGGATTCTCTAATTCAAGAACAGGTTTGGAGGCAAAGGATGAAATAGGCTGGACTAAATCTTTTGACTCACAGTATTGGAGCATCATTTCATACAGTGCCGGAAAGGATACAGGATAAGGATGCAAGATTTGATAAGCCTCTATTCCCTCGAGTGCGCTGGTCAAAAGGTCATTTGCAAGCTGTTCGACGTTTTCCAAAAAGGAATTCCTTTTTCCCGGAAAAGCGAATTTGAACGCCTTGTAGTATGCCATGAATGGCAATTGTTCATATAGTATGGATGCCATCATGCGCTGGGCGATTTCGCGTGGATCTACGGGTTCGGCATGGTAGGACTCATCCTGGTGGCTAATCAGGAAAAAGAGCTTTTCCGGTTTGGCAGATGAAAGGACATTACACCCGAAGATCTCTGATGGTGGTATTGTCACATTCAGTTGACGCCTCAAAGCGGGCATAGCTTTGTTAAGGAATTTTGCGGGCAGAGACTTCTGAAGCCTGGACCTGGAAATCAACTGATTCAGTTTGTCCAGGGTCCGGATCGCCTTAAACACAAGACGATCTTCCAATCTCAAGCGGCCGGCAATGTGAGGCAAATAGTCGAGGTGCCAATCCCAGAGCCGTATCGGTTCCGGTATTCCGTGCATCCTTTGGCCGTCGGCACTCAGGATAATCCATTCATCACCCAGGTATTGGGCGCCGTTGTTGGCAAACGCGAACAAGGCTTCCGTCTTTCCACCTTTGGCCCAGCCTGTTACTAAGATTCCAGCCTGATTAAAGACAAAGGCGCTCGCGTGCAGTGAAATGAATCCTTTTGACAAGAGCGTTAGATTGAGAATTGGGATTAATAGCGGGATCGAAAGTACCCTGCTTTCACACACAATTTCACACCTGCTTCCGATCTGATCGAAGGGGATTTTGACTTTGGCGCTGCGTTTCCCCTTGCCAAGGACGAAGAATCCATCATCGGTGAAAGCTGCCTGGTTCAGCCCCAATAAACGCAAATTTTTCACAGGAAGATCATCCGTAAACCGGATGATGATATCAGGTTCTCGCGACAATTGCGTGGGCGAAAATCCGATCTGCCTGCCAACCGCGGCCACATTGGCCTCAGACGGATGGATTAACCGGATTCCTAACAACCCGTGCACATCATAGTCGACAAAATTCTGTTTTATACGATCGGTCATATACAATTACTTCCTTTAGGAAGCCTCATCATCCATCATCAGCAGCGGCACCACAGAGCCCACTGAAAGGGACCGGGAATAAACAACTTCGGCAGAAATCCCTGTTGTTTCCGATCTCACGGCAGGAGTCCGAAATCGATAGCCTTTTATCTTATTTTTCAGATCGGCGAAAAATGGCAAGGGATCTGACCACGAAAGCAAGGCGTAACCTTTGCGACCTCTATGGGATTTCCACCACGCCCTAACTGAGAGATCGCCTCGTCGCCAATAGTAAAACGCGGACTGCAAATCCCGTCGGAGATAAACCCACTTAACATTTCTATATTTCTGCGTCAAGTTCTTAGGTAGAGGACGACCCGTTACATCACAATACTTTGCATAGAGTAATTCGACGCCACCGGCCTCGGCGATTGCAGATCTTCCGGTCGGTCGTCCGATATTTGGCTCAATGATGAAATGGTCACCTGTGCGTTCGTCTCTTTTGATTTCAACATAGCCAAGTCCGCGATAATTAACCTCTTTGAACAACCGGATTGAGTCTCTCAACACGATATCATTACGACATTCCTGACCCAGACAACTCGTTCCGGTTTCGGGCGGCCATTGCCGGATTTTACGGGCAATGAAAGTCACAATCGGTTCCGATGCGGAATTAAAATAGCAGTTGCAGGAGTATAAGTTTGAATCCGGCCCCGGTATCCATTCCTGTACCATAAGCACATTTGACCAATTAGAACATTTGTCATATATGTCAAGCAGCTCACGACGACTTGAGATCTTATAGACTTTGGCGGTGGTGTTTCTTTCCCATTCGGGTGTCTTGATGGGCGGCTTCAGAATGCATGGATATGTCAAATGTTCGGATGCATGCATAACATCGAGTTTCTTGTGTAAGAAGAATGTATTGGGTATTGGCAGGCCGGCCTGTTCCGCAAAGCGATAAAAGGAGATCTTGTTCATGAGCATTTCGACAACGTCCGGCTCGGGCAACACAATGTGGTACCATGACGCCAGCTTTTGGCGGCTTCTCGAGATAAGTAAGACACTCTGGTCCGTGCAAGGATAAAGGACGGCCTTCGCGGATAATCTCCGCCCCAAATTTTCCAACCTCATGATGAGATCTTCACTTCCTGTATCTGCGAATAGTATTTTTTTGCAGACTTTTGTCCGGCAGCCGAAATGCTGGGCGTCATTGGCAATCCCAATAACCGGCACACCTCGCGCGGACAAGATGCGGGCCGTTTGAAGCCCTGTCATACAGTCGAGACCGATCACTATTGCATAGTTTGAATGTGGCATGTGTTTTAGTCGCTTTGAGAATATGTGTTCAGTGGAGAAGTTGTATGTAAGCGCCCAAGAAAGATTTGAGATCAGGAGGCGTGTCTATATTCTATGTCCGGCGCGCCATTCTTGGGTAAATAGCGCTTTTCCGCCTCCTTTAATTCGGCAGCATTTTGCAGGCGAAATATCTCAGAGACTGGGGCAATCTCTCCCTCAACGCCTAAGAGGGATTGCTCCTCAAAAATCTGGGAGGCCGTCCGCTGCATCGCAGTAATACTGGAGCGCATCATGTGGTTTGCCCAAATGATTAGCTTGATTCCGGCGTCTACAAGTACTTGTGTTTGCGTGTTGTAATACATCGTGGGTACTACAACTACCGGACAGGTGTTCTTCCACTCTTCCATAAACGTGAGAATGTCAGCCGGTGTTGAAAGTTTACTGTGAACCAAAAGGGCGTCGGCCCCGGCCCTGTAATAGGCTTCCGCTCGTTTAAGCGCTTCAGACAAGCCCCATCCCGCTATAAAGGCTTCGATACGCGCGACCACACAAAAATCAGGATCCTCCTGCGTATCCTTCGCCGCCTTGATCTTACCACAGAATTCGTCAATGTTCGCTAGTGGTTGTCCCTCTCCGTTAATAAATGAATTGGTCTTTGGGAAAAGTTTATCCTCTATACACATGGCGGACACTTTGATCTGTTCAAGTTTTCGAACCAACCTACGAACATTGTTAAAATTGCCATAGCCCGTGTCGGCGTCAATTAAGATGGGAATTGACGCGGCATCGCTCAAATATTCCGCAACTTCAAGCACCTGTGTCCAGCTTGCTTCGTTATTATCACGGACACCCAGTGAGGCGGAGATAGAAAGACCACTCGCCCAAATCCCCTTAAAGCCGGCTTCTTCCACAATCCTGGCACTGATACCGTTGTGTGCTTCCAGCAGAAATTCAACTTCATTCGATTCAAGTAAGGCCCTGAATTGTGTGGATTTCTTCATTACTTTGATCTCCTTGATGTTGGAGTTGTGTAGTTGGTTTAGGCCGCCTGGATCCTTGCCTGCGATCGAACTAGCTCTTGTTTTGCAGAAAATGATGCGATAATCTGCATAATTCTCTTGCCAATTTCACGTTGCGAATCAATAGTACCTGCCCCAATGTGAGGGGTAAGTATGACATTCGGTAATTTGGCCAGTGGTGACATTTTCCCATCCCCTTCTTCTTCGTGTACATCCAACGCCGCTCCCCGCAAACGGCCGCCTTCCCTTAGTTCGTGGCAGAGAGCCCTCTCATCTACTACACCTCCCCGTGCCAGATTAATGAGGAAGGCCCCTCGCTTCATCCCCGCGAGCGTCTCTGCATTAAACAGATATCGTGTAGATTCGCACAGCGGCACATGTATACTGAGGACATCTGATCTGTACAAAACTTCATCAAAGGTGGAAAGGCGTATCCCTTTTTCTTTCAGATCGGCGACCATTGCCGGCGAAACTACTTTATCATAGCCGATAACCTCCATGCCCCATGCTGCTCCCAGCCGTCCGACACGTGATCCAATATTTCCAACACCAACAATACCCAGGGTCTTGCCTGTCAAGAGATACCCTGTGAGTTCGTGCTTAGCCCATTTTCCCTGTCGGAGTAAGCGATCCGCTTGCAGAAGGTTTCGCGCCAGCGCCAGCATAAGTGCAAAACTCATTTCAGCAACAGCCTTGGCGCCGGGTTCAGGAATTCGGACAAGCTGAATTCCTCGCCCGTGCACTAAATCCTCATCCAGATTGTCGATTCCGGAACCGGCCCTAATAAGCAGCTTTAAGTCCGGTGAGCAAGCCATAACGTCTGCAGTGATACTAACACCACTGCGAAAGGTCAAAATCTGTCTGTCCCTAATCAGATCCTTAAGTTCCTCGCGCTTAGCATTAAAAGCACAAACTACATCATGCTCTTCTTGTAGCTTTTCTATGGTGGCTGGGAAAATTGGACTGGCAATTAGTATTCGCATTGTGTCTCCATTTACATTTATCAAGAAATGTGATCGATCTCTGCATCGGCCGGAACTGAACGAGCTAAGCGGCTTGCGGAAGGCGGCATCAATTAGCTTCGGCAAAATTCCGGCGGGGCTGCCATAATTCAAAACGTTTTCCACAAAGCAGTTTGAATAGGGCAGAGAGTGCGGCGAGATTTACAAGACAATAGAAAAAGGGGACGTAAAACAGTTTCCAATGTCCCGGCTTCCTGCTGCGAAGAAAATATCCTGCGCAGGCAAAGCCGTAAAACAAAACCTGTCCTAGCAGTGCTGCCTGATAATGAACCCCGTGGGAAAACAAAAAAACGTTGCTCGCCAAAAGAAGCAAAAGGAAGATTGGCAGCGTTCGGCGCAAAATCTTGTGCGTGAATAGGGTAACCGAATAAAATCCATAGCGGAACGGGTTCAGCAGATTTCTTCGCAGAATAACGCCCCGCAAGCCTCGATTGATTATGCGAATTTTTCGGACAAATTCGTTTTCAGCTTTTGATGATGTCCTTTCATAGGCAATGGCTCCCGGTTCAAACACCAATCGGTAGCCTTGCTCTACGACGGAAGTTGAAATGGCAAAGTCATCTGTTACGCCGGTGTTAGCGGGCATGCGGTAGAGGCTCCTCCGGACGGCATAAATCGCCCCATCTGCCGAAACGATACTTCCGGTCAGGCTCTCCATCGATTTTAGCCATTTATCGAAAGACCAGTATAGATTTTCTCCCTTTCCCGACCCGTCTTCACATTTTTCCTCAACATAAATTTGGTTACCGCATACACCACCGACTTCAGGATCCGCAAAATTACGAGCGAGCATGAGCAATGCATCAGGCTGAAATAAAGTATTTGCATCCGAAAACACTATGATCTCTCCCGAGGAGCGGTTCACCGCTTCGTCAACTGCGTAAATCTTGCCGCGCCGATGTAGACTCAGCAAACGTACGCCTTTGTGGGCATAGCTTTCGGCGATCGCTTCTGTGGCGTCTGTCGACCCATCGGAAGCCACGATTAGCTCGAGTTTGGTAGCCGGATAATTCAGGTTCAAGGCATTTTCGATCCTGCTCGAAATGCTGTGCTCCTCATTGAATGCCGCAATAATAAGGGTCATATTCGGCGTAATCGGCCGTTGCCGAACTTGATAGTTCCTCAGCCTTGCAAACGCGATCACCCATAGCGTAAACCCGGCATAGACATAGATCAATACTGCCATGGAGAGCCAAAACGTCCATGATGAAATAATCGACACTTCAATTGGCTACACGGCAATCAAAGACACTGCCTGCGGTTCGAATGATTATCCTGATATCAAGCCAGAGCGTGTGATTGCGCATATAAGCGATATCCAGCCTGAGCCGATCGTCG
>JAUXJX010000495.1 GCA_030624545.1 Bacteroidota bacterium
AGCCTGCCGCGGAAGGCCCTCCTGAATATGTTCATATGGCCGAACTGATCCCGTAAATCTCCGGCAATCTGGTTGAGTTCGGCATCATTCGTGGATTTTTTCGCGGTCTGCTGAGCCTTTTTCAAGGCCGCTTTTTGTTCTTTGGACATTTTCGGCAATTGGGATATTCTGTCCAGAACCAGCTCTAATCGCTTAATGAACCTCTCCGTTTGTTTTGGAGTGGGATCGAAGCGCAGATCCCATAATGCCCGGTTAATACCTTGCTCTCCGGAGGCTGTGATTGTCCTCTTGTTCATTCCGGTGATATCCGATATTTCGATAACGACATCGTCTTTGTGGCTGGACCTGAGATAATAAGTTATCAAGCCACCGTTAATCAATTTCGCCCTGACGATATTTTCTCTTTTCGGTATATACGGCGGATTCTCCGCTGCATAAAACATGGTGCCGCGCACGCCGCCGCGGGAGGCATCCTCCCAAAGCGTTACCAGACGATTTTCAAAGATGTAAGCGGTAGTGTCTAATATGTCTTCAGTCAATTGCTGCAGCGGCGTTATATCATCCAAAATCCAGATGCCACGGCCATGAGTTCCGGCAATAAGATCGCCGTCGCGCGGATGGATCACCAAATCGTGAAAGGCAACAGTCGGCATATTATTCATGAAACGCACCCACGATTTACCTCCGTTTATGGAAGCAAAGATTGCAAATTCGGATCCGGCAAAAAGAAGATTCTTGTTCTTTAGATCTTCTCGAATCACATACATGCTCTGCCCGTCCGGAATGTTGTTGGTAATGTTTGTCCACGTCTCACCGAAATCTGTCGTCCTGAAAATCCAGGTGGATAAGTCGGCGCTGCGGTGCCCGCCAAAAGTGACGTAGCATATGCCTTCATCAAAATGGGAAGCTTCTATACAGCTAACCCAGATACCTTCCGGAACGCCCGATATGTTCTCCCGAAGGTTGGTCCAGGTAACACCGCCATTGCGGCTAATCTGGACATTGCCATCGTCGGTTCCGACCCAGATCAGTGATGGCGTCAGGGGAGAGACGGAGATGCTGGTGATTGAGCAATGAGTTTCGGCCCCGGTTGCATCGCGGGTCAATCCTCCGGTAAGTGTGTCCATTTTGACTGAATTGTTCGTCGATAAGTCCGGGCTGATAATCTGCCAATGATGCCCGCCATCCACCGTCTCGAAAAGATGATTGCCACCCAGGTACAATGTCTGTGCATTATGCGGCGACATTACCAGCGGCGATCTCCAATTGAACCGGAATTGCCTAGGCAGTCTATTTCTACGGACCGTGTCGACTTCAGTGACATACTCCTGATAATTGACAATATTCTGGGGATTTGGCCTAGAGAATTCAACCTCGCGGGTTTCGGCATCATACCTCCGAAAGCTGCCATTTTCGGCTTCTGTATAGACCTTGCGCCAATCGTTTGGATCGATCTGGACGAACATTCCATCGCCCCAGTGGAGTTTCCACCAACTATCCGCCAGGATACCGCGCACGTCTTTGCTGAAACTCGGCCCTCCCCAGGTGCCGTTGTCCTGGGTTCCGCCGTAGACATAATCAGGATCACGCATATCAACACCGATGGCATAGAATTGCCCGATCGGCATGTTGTCAAAGAATTGAAACGTCTTGCCGTGATCGTGAGTTAAGGTCAAGCCCTTGTCCTTACCGAGATAATAGCGGTCTTTGTTATTGGGATCGAGCCACAAAGCGTGGTAGTCAAGGCCACCTTCAAATTCGAGTCCGCCGGGAATGAAAGTCTTTCCGCCGTCTTCGGACAGACGAATTGTGGTCGTTAGAACGTATACCCTCCGGTCATCGAGAGGATTGATGCGAATCTGGCTATAATAGAAAGGACGATTGTTATAGCGATTCATATACTTCCAGCTTTTGCCGCCATCTTCGGAACGATAAATTCCTGTGCCAAGAAGCTTCAGGTTATAGTAGTCTTTCTCATCTTCCGTTGGCTGAAATCCGTGCTCGATAATTGCCATGAGAATCTTGGGATTTGCATGATAAATGGCGAGACCGATTCGTCCGGTATCGCCTTCAGGAAGCCCTTTGGTGAGTTTTACCCAGCTAGCGCCCCCGTCCGTGCTTTTGAAAATTCCGCCATTGGGGCCGCCGCTGTCAAATCGATAGGGCTTACGAAGCCGTTGATAAAATGCGACAAATAATGTATTCGCGTCGTTTGCGTCTATCACGAGATCGATGGCGCCGGTTTTGCCGTCATCCGGCAAACCATTGGTTAGCTTTTTCCAGGTCTTGCCGCCGTTCGTGGTTTTGTACAGGCCGCGATCGCCGATGTATCCCCAGAGATAGCCGATTGCGGCTACATAGACGACGTCCTCATCCGTCGGGTGTGTGACGATCCGTGCAATCTGGTAAGTATCTTTTAATCCCATATGCTTAAATGTCGCGCCTCCATCGGTAGATTTGTAAATGCCATCGCCCCAGGCGACACTGTTGCGATTGTTGGCTTCCCCCGTGCCAACCCAGATGACGTTGGGATCTTTTTGAAAGATGGCGATGTCACCAATCGATGCGCTGCCGTAGTTATCAAAAATCGGCTCCCAGGTTGTGCCGGCATTCACTGATTTCCACACGCCGCCCGAAGCGGAAGCCACGACGACATGCCTGAAATCGTTGTCAAGTGCTTCAACATCCACAATCCGGCCAGAGAAATTGGCCGGTCCGATGCAGCGCCATTTCATTTCCTTGAACAAATTCTCTTCGATGTTTTGAGCATATGCCGCGGCGGCAAAAACAACAACACTGAAAAACGCGAGTAAATCCAGACGAGCGAGTTTGAAATCTTTGAGATTAAACACTTGAACAATCCTCCA
>JAUXJX010000042.1 GCA_030624545.1 Bacteroidota bacterium
GAAGTCAAGAATAATCTCTGATGAAAGAGGCGGCTTTCAAGTTCAAGCGTGAAGAACCAATTCCAGCCAAATCTGCCATAATAGTGCAGCTAATATATCCCGCCAGGAGCAAGAATTCAACATTATTAGAGTTATGGCGTAAAGCCGCCGCCTTCTTTTTTGTGGGTTTGGCAGCGGGGATGATCCTAGACGATCTGGCCGGTGAAATCGCCCGGTCGATTCCACGGAGAAGTCCCGCAAAACTGATATTTGGCTTTGTATTCTTACTTTTTGGCGGGCAATATTTTGATCTATTGCATAATTGGTGGCCCGGCATTCCGGTTTTGGTAGGTATCATTCTGATTTGGAGAGGAATGAAGGGAAAACGCAGTAATAATGAAGTCTCTCCGGCGTGAAGCCCTGATCTCTCCCGCCAGGGGGAGAGTTAAATGCGCGTCAAATGGAAAAAAGCAGTTCGAGTTTTAACGCTTCACGCACACGCCTATGCCATCCCGGATTGGCAGAATGGAAGAAATAACCGCATCGGATTCAAAAATAAGGCGGTTAAATTCCTGTATTGCGCTTACCGTCTCATCTTCTGACGCTTCGACTACCTTCCCCCGCCAGAGAACATTGTCGCTAATCAACAATCCTCCCCGCCGCAATCTCCCGAGCATTTTTTCAAATGCGGATGGGTATTGTGTCTTTTGCATATCATTGAGGATGATATCAAACTCACCGTCTAGTTGATCCATCAACTCGAGGGCATCGCCTACATGAAAATGCAATTTATGACCAAGATTAGCGCGGGAAAAGTAACCTTCCGCAATCTCTTTGTTTTTGACAGAATAATCCGTACAATGGATGTCGCCACCGTCAGGAAGGCCCATGGCGAACCAGAATCCGGAGTAGCCGAACCCTGAGCCCAATTCCAAAATTCGCTTGGCTTGCATGATCACTGTATATTGTAGCAGGACGGTTCCCACCATGGGGCCCAGGAAAGGAAAATTAATACTCTGACCGAATTCCTCCATTTCTTTCAGAATCGGATGTCTCTTGTGAAGATTGAGTATGTATTTTTCGAGCTGAGGATTTATTATCATGGCTTACCCAATGATATTTTTATTACAACCACTGTTCAATTGAGTATGAATATACCTGGCCGGTTTTTAATCATTATATATTGATTTCTGAAATCAGGTGCAAGGTAATTTTGCCATTCTTCCATAGGAATCGTTAAAGATTCGTGCCAACGTAACTCGTTGTAATTTAATAATAAGCACAATTGGGCGTATCATTTTATTCTCGGGCGGATCCGCCTTGTACGGCCCTGAGATTGTGCGGGGTTAACTAACTTGCCTGAATGTGAAAAGATACAGAAAATTACTTTACTAATTAGGTTGAGCTTCTGTCTGGAAGCGTATAAAGTTCTTGCTTTAACTTCTAAAATGGTATAATTTAACCCCTTTGTTTTTTCTGCATATCGTTTGGCAATTGCATCTATGAAAGCAGGATAAGAAAAACGGACTCCTAAGGGAGAAGGCTATTGAACAAGGTTTTATTTGCGTTTGGGATTCATAATCATCAGCCCGTAGGGAATTTTGATTATGTATTCGAAGATGCCTACCAAAAATCATATTTGCCATTCTTAGAAATCTTAGAATCGCATCCCAAGTTTAGAATCACTCTGCACTATTCGGGGGTACTGCTTGATTGGTTGGAAGAGAACCATGCCGATTTCATCATGCGGCTGAAAGAAATGGTGGATTCCCGGCAGATAGAAATGATGTCGGGGGCACATTACGAACCGATTCTCGTTGCCATTCCGGACAGGGATAAAGTGGGGCAAATTGAGAAATTGACTCGGGAAGTGAGGCGGCATACCGGGTATGATGCTAAAGGTATGTGGATGGCCGAGAGGGTTTGGGAACCGCATCTGCCGAAAACTCTGCGCGAGGCAGGTGTTACCTATGTAATTTTGGATGATTCGCATTTTAAGTACGCCGGCCTCAAAGAGGAGGAGCTCTTCGGTTATTATGTGACCGAGGAACAGGGCGAAACGCTGAAGGTCTTCCCGATCAGCGAAAGATTAAGATATACCATCCCATTTCAAATGCCTGAAGATACTCTTGAATATCTGCGACGCGTGGCAGCTAGAGGCAAGAATGAGGTAGCGGTTTTCGCCGACGACGGCGAGAAGTTTGGCGTTTGGCCGGGTACTCACGAACACGTGTTCAAGAATGGCTGGTTGGAGGGATTCGTTTCCGCATTGGAAAAAGAAGAAAAATCTATAGAAATGGTTCACTTCAGCGAAGCCTTGGAACGACTGCCGCCGAAGGGCCGGGTTTACCTGCCTGCTGCGTCCTACCGCGAAATGATGGAGTGGGCTCTGCCTTCCACCGCAACCAGGGAGTTGGAGGAATTTGAACAGCGTCTTAAGGACGATGATCTTTTTGAATCTTATAATATCTACGTACGTGGGGGTTTTTGGAGAAATTTTCTAGCAAAGTACCCGGAATCCAATCACATGCATAAAAAGATGCTATATGTAAGCAAGAAGATTGAAGATAGCAGGGGCAGTTTGCCGGAAGAAACCAGAAAGAAAGCCCTGGATTATCTATGGGCCGGTCAGTGCAATTGCCCTTATTGGCATGGCGTCTTTGGCGGTTTATACCTGGCTCATCTTCGGCATGCGATATACAAGAATCTAATTAAGGCCGAAAACACCATTCAAAATGAAATTCATAGAAAAGGGGTTCAGGTTTCGGCCTTCGATTTCTCCGGTAACGGAGAGGAAGATGTGGTCATTGAGTCTCCTACTCTGAATCTCTATTTGGATCCATCTGCCGGCGGATCTCTCGTTGAGCTGGACTATAAGCCCGCCGCAACAAATCTCATGGATACGATGTCACGCCGCGAAGAAGCCTATCATCGTAAGTTACTCGAAGATTTCAGCTCAAATGCGTCATCCGGCGAAGTGGCATCGATCCATGATTTGATGATATCCAAGGAAGAGAATCTACAGCAATATCTGAAATATGACTGGTATCTGCGGCGGGGATTGATTGACCATTTTTTGGCTCCCGGTACTACCCTGGGTCAGTTTGCCGATTGCGAGTATCTTGAGATTGGCGATTTCGTGGATAATCCTTATGAATATGAAATTGCAAAGGATAGGGAATTTGACACTGTGAGTTTGCGGAGGACGGGCAATTTGACCGCCGATTCGAAGTCGATTCCGCTACAGGTAGAAAAAACCCTCAGATTGAGGCAAGAGCTCAGCGAGATCGGTATAATGTACAAGATAACCAACCTCTCTGAAGAATCGGTAGAACTTCACTTTGGAGTTGAGTGGAACGTGGGTTTGCTCGCCGGTAACGCCCCCGACCGCTACTATGAAGTAGGAAATCGTAAACTGGCTGACCGGAAGCTGGCGAGTAAAGGAAAGCTGGAAAACGTCAAGGCGCTCGCACTCGTGGATGAGTGGCAAAATATACGCGTTGATTTTGAGTATGAAGACCCCGCCAAAATCTGGCGCTTTCCTGTGGAGACAGTTTCTCTTTCGGAGGCGGGATTTGAAAGAGTCTTTCAAAGCTCGGTGGTCTTTGCACACTGGCAATTTCTACTGAATAAGGGAGAGCAAATAACCAAGGCTTTCACATGTTCAATTTCGTCCGTTAAGTAGGGCTTCTCAAATGCTCTGTTCCTTGATCATATTCCCAATCCGGCGATTCCCGATCTCCAGGCAATCTATTTGGGAGAGTTTTTTATTGAATAACAGACCTTGAAATTCGTAAATTTTGTTGAGATAAATTGAGCCACCAATTTTTTTTAAAAAAGTTATTGACTTTTTGTAAATAATTAGCTACAATCGAAGCAATCTGGCAAGAATGGTTTGTCATACAAAATGCTATTATCACAAATAAAATTAGAGGAGAAAGAGAAGCCATGATCGAGCTATTTCTTAAAGGCGGCGGGTTTATGTACCCCATATTGTTCTTCTTGGTTTTTGGTCTAGCCGTCAGCATAGAGCGAGTCATTAGTTTGAGTCGCGCATCCATAAACACACGAAAATTTATGGAGAAAATCAAAGGTGCCCTGGATGAAGGCGGTGTTGAGGCAGCGAAAGAAGTATGTGAAAGCACGCGAGGTCCTATTGCCTCCATTTTCCATGCCGGTCTTATGAGGATGGACAAGGGCATTGATTATGTCGAGAAAGCGATTATGAATGCAGGTTCCATCGAGATGGCCTTCCTGGAGAGAGGATTGGTCTGGCTGGGCACCGTCATCAGTCTGGCGCCCATGCTTGGTTTTACTGGTACAGTAGCAGGTATGATCCAGTCCTTCGAGGCCATCGCAGCGGCCAACGAAATCTCACCTTCTATTGTTGCCAGCGGTATTTCTGTGGCGCTATTGACCACCGCGTTCGGTTTGGTCACCGCTATACTTATCCAGTTTTTCCACAATTATTTTGTGTCAAAAGTGGACCGCATCATTATCGATATGGAAGAAAGCTCTGTGGCGTTTGTGGACACACTTTTGGA
This sequence comes from Bacteroidota bacterium, assembly GCA_030624545.1. Classification (GTDB taxonomy): domain Bacteria; phylum Zhuqueibacterota; class JdFR-76; order JdFR-76; family DREG01; genus JAUXJX01. The sequence continues at coordinate 4,524 of JAUXJX010000042.1, forward strand.
GCGTCAAAGCCAAAGCAAAGGCACCACCTAAGAGGAGGTCGGTCCCATGATGATCGAAAAAGAGCGTAAGAGGGTCGCTGAAATTCCCACTGCCTCAATGGCGGACATCGCCTTTCTCCTGTTGATTTTCTTCCTGGTTGTTACCACAATTGACGTGGACAAGGGGCTTGGACTGACCTTGCCGCCCAAAGGCGAGGAGCTGGAGGTTCGGAGTAAGAATATCTGCAATATTCTCATTAATGCCCAGGGCCAGGTTCTGATTGATGAGCAGCCGGCACAAATAAATCTGGTTAGCGATATTGTGAAACAAAAAATTATGGAAAATTCAAAGCTTATTATTTCATTGAAGACCACTAAGCAGACCAAGTACGAAGTCTACATCAAGGTGCTGGATCAACTAAAAATGGCCGGGGCAAAGAGAATATCTCTTGCAGAACCAGAGGTTTAGGGCTATATTCAGTGTGAACAGGAGAGCATTCCATGCCTGACGTCGAAAACCCCGAAGGACAAGAGAAGAAAACGGTTCCTTACTATCCACCGGAGCGCGTTAGATTCGCCCAGAAAGGCGGGGCGAAAACTGAGATTCCAACCGCTTCTATGCCCGATATCGTATTTATGTTGATCCTGTTCTTTATGGTGACTACAGTATTTCAGCAGTATAAGGGGTTGGCTGTGGAATTGCCCTCTGCCCACAAAATCGAAAAGCTGCCGGGTAAGCGGAATGTGACGCACATTTGGATTGACAGACAGGACCGGATTTCGATTGACGATCAATTGGTTGCTGTGAGGCAGGTGGGCAAATTGATGTACACCAAACGAGTCGAAAATCCTCGCATTGTGGTTTCTTTGAGAATTGATCGCCTGGCTGAAATGGAGGTCGTCTCCGGCGTCCATCAGCAGCTTAGAGAGGCCGATGCTTTGAAGGTTAATTATTCAACCAAATATGCGCCGTGAGGTGAGCTATGCCAGAACCAACAGTACGTGAAAAGTACAAGCTTGACTACCGTAAGGTGGTTGAAGCTTCCATGGTGATCTCTCTTCTGTTCCTTTTGGTCCTTTTTCAGGCTTTTAAACGATTTGAAGGCGGCGTGGACATAAAAGCGGAAGAACAGATTATTATTGAACTGGATGAGGTACCACTCACTGAGCAGATTGATCGCCCGCCGCCCCCGCCGCGGCCTACAGTTCCTATTCCTTCAGAGGATGACGACATACCGGAGGACTTGACCATTGAAGAGACAGAGCTTGACTTCGATGAAGAGCCGCCCCCTGCGCCTCCACCTCCTGCGGAAGAGGAAGACATTATTTTTGTGGCCTATGATACAGCGCCGGAACCGATCGGTGGACGTGCGGCAATTCTAAAAAACCTAAGATATCCCGAGATTGCTAGAAGAGCGGGTGTCGAAGGCACGGTTTTTATTCATGCTCTCATTGACAGGAGAGGTAACGTGATTAATACCAAAGTTCTTAAATCTCTTGGGAACAATGGTTGCGATGAGGCCGCCGCTGATGCGATCAAAAAAACCAAGTGGAAACCAGCCCTCCAGCGGGACAAGCCGGTGAAAGTGTGGGTGAGTATTCCGGTGGTCTTCAAACTGAAGGAAGCCCGCTGACGAAACTTTGAAAGTCTGATCAAGGCGATGTGAGTTTTTGCATCGCCTTTTTCTTTTCTCCGTCTGGAATTCAATTCGCAAAACCTGCCCCGCCAGCCAAGAATTTTCTAATGTTGGCCATCTCTCGACCAAGCTCAATGCATGAAGCTTCTTTTAAGGGAAACAATGCAGAAATTAGCGGTTTAAAAGATGTGGACATTATTTTTGCCGTTAGCTATATTGATCTCTAAAAGATGTAACCTTTTGCGCAACTTCATATTTTTGGTTACATTGGAACAGACCTCGAATCTTATTAATGTAGATTTATCGTGATATGGCGTAGAACTTTCCATGATATTTATCGTTTTCGGCTTGCGCCGCTTATATCGGGGAGGCTCGATGCTCTTGATAAGAAATCGAAGGAGCTTTTTTACAAGGCATTGGTTGTCAGCCTTACCTTGGTCATTTTGCTCTTTCAGGCTTTCAAACGTTTGGATTTGTTTGTTGCGGAGCCAATTGAGCTGTCCGCTTCGGACCTGATTTTTATTGAGGACGTTCCTATTACGCGCCAAGAAATCAAGCAGCCGCCCCCGCCCCCCCCCGTAGTACCGATACCCACAGACGACCCATCCATACCGGAGGATCTCACTATAGAGGAAACCGAGCTTGATTTACTGCCTCTTCCTCCCATCGATGCTCTCGGATCTGCCGGTGTTTCGATAACTCCCCCGCGGCCTATTGCAGAGGTGTTCCCTGAATATCCCAGCAATGAGAAAAAACGAGGAATTGAAGGGGAAATAGAGCTAGCCCTTTTTGTGGATGAGGATGGCATGGTGCAGAACGTCCAAACCGTGAAGAACTCGACATCCAGTAAGGCATGTGAACGCTCAGCCGTTCAAGCCGCTTATCAAACGCGATTCATCCCTGCAAAAAGAAAGAATATCAAAGTTTCCGTCTGGATTCATAAGATCTATAAATTCGGTCTGAATTGACATGTCCAAAATGGCCAGACTCTCATTCGGGGCAATCGTGATGATTCTCCAGATTTCTTGCGCCGGCTTGTCTCCGAAACCGCCTCAACACTCCCGGGTTCCGACAATTCGGGTCCTCCTGGGAGAAGAAAGGGAAGTTCGAGTCGTATTGATTGGAGAGTTTGCGCTGTCTGAATCCAAAAAATTGAAGATACTTTTGCCCCGGAATAAACAAATCATGTTTCAAGCTGCTACTGGGACTGCCAACGTTGAGGCTACAGTAAATGGCAAGAAGTATGTCTTAGATGATAGGATCAAGTTTGCTCCAATAAACTCAGAGCAGTATTTTGAAATTTTTGGAGGTCGATATTCAGGTGCCTTGGAACTATCTGTCCAATCCCGGGGAGTGCGGGCCATTAATATTGTTGAGATGGAATCCTAATTGCACGGGGTGGTTCCTGCAGAAATCGGTTCCCTTGGGAAGTCTGAATTCGAAGCCTTGAAGGCGCAGGCTGTTGCTTCCAGGACATATGCCCTCAAGAAACTGGGCGGCAATAATCGCGGAAAGGACAGCCGCGGATTTGACATCCGGTCGGATATATATGATCAGACTTATCATGGCCGTAGAGAGAATTCAGAGTGGGCAATTCGCGCCGTAAATGCCACAAAAGGAGAAGTCATAACATTTAACAACAATGTCATAGAGTGCTATTTCCATTCAACTTGTGGTGGAAGAACCGAATCCGGCCATAATGTTTTCACCAATGTCCAATTTCCATATTTGCAGGGTATCGCGGATGATTTTGGCAAGAGAGATTTTTGCGAGGATTCACCCCATTATCGCTGGGTCGAGAAAATCAACGCTTCCGAGTTGATATCATCATTGCGTGAATTCGGCCGGCAGAATAATAATAATCACCCATTAGCGCCAGGACTCTTTGAATTGCGCGTATCAGAACGGTTTCCATCCGGGCGGGCGAAAAGTGTTATAATTGTCGACGGAAAAAACAACACAATAGCTCTGGAGCCTAACTCAATTCGGCCGCTATTTCAAAATGAGAATCGATCTCTTCGCAGCAGTCTGTTTCGAGTTGGGCAACCCATAGATCGTGGAGGCAATCGCGAGATCGTCCTGATAGGTGCAGGATTTGGGCATGGAGTGGGGATGTGTCAATGGGGCGCCATTGGCATGTCGAGGAAGGGCTACAGCTACGATCAGATGTTGCGGCATTATTACCGAGAGACAGAGCTGAAGAAAATTTATTGACCCATGCTATTTTCCCGATTGCGAATTTGCTATTTCCTTATTATTATGGTAATGGGCCCGGGGTGTGCATCAACGCCTCGCAGTGAGAGGCCGACAACCATCGATGAAAGTCAATTTAGGAAAGGTCTCGAATATTCAAGAAGAATTTATGGCAAGCCGATAGATATTCTAAAGGAAGAACCACATCCCCTGCCGAGTTCGAGAGAAAAACCGCATAGTATTGCAAGCAGCGGAGGGAAAAGATCACCCAATCCACCGCATTTAGCGGATGGATTTGCAGTTCAGCTTGCCTCATTTCAGAGTGAGAGCAACGCTAATAAGTTCTTAATTCAACAGCAAGAGAATGATCCGAATCTAAGATTGAGGATTCGCCGTCATCAGGGGCTTTGGCGGGTCTTACTAGGTTATTTTGCCTCCCGGGCTGAGGCAGAACGGACTCGAAACAAAGTACGATCATTGGGTTACAACGATGCCTGGATCATTAGATTCTAGTTGTTATTGATATGGACTTTTATAAAAAGACATGTTCTGCTACTCTCATTGGAGCCTGGGTATTGGGCTCGTCATGTCTCAATCCATTTGCTCCGGACTTGCAGGAAGGAACCAACCAATCAGACTTGATCATTACCGATCAGCAAACCCCGGAAGAGGTTTTGCTGAATTTTCGCTACGCTTATGTGTTCCGGGATTCGCTAATATACAGTGAATTGCTCGATAGCTCCTTTGTATTCTTCTACTTTGATCCAAATATCGGAACGTCTGGACAATTTGTTTCCTGGGGCCGCGATTTAGATTTGAAAACAACAGGAAGACTTTTCAGGAGATTTAACGTAATTGACTTGGTATGGAACACAACTATTTCCGAGTCCGTTCAAGATTCTACGGGAACGGGAGAGATTATAAAGACTTTCAATCTTACCCTGCTTACGAAGGACGAAGACCTGAGGGTTTCCGGGACCGCAGTTTTTAGCTTCCGAAAGAGCCCTTCTTTAGGGAAGTGGAGAATCATGAAGTGGAAAGATGAATCCAATTTATAGCCGTTGGGAACAAACATGAAAAGATTACTATTCCTAATGCTGGTCGCGTCGGTCCTGGCCCTTTCTGCAAC
>JAUXJX010000461.1 GCA_030624545.1 Bacteroidota bacterium
AACCGTCACGTCGAATTCCAATGGTATGCAAGCCAACCGGAAGGATAATCTCTTTGGGCGAGAATTGGCCTGTGGCCTTGTTGTCCACGAATATTTCCCCTGATATTGCGCTGCCCGTCGTTACGATCAATCTTACTTTCTTACTAAAATCGACGAGGATATTCTCCAACGCATCTTGTTTTATTTGTACCGTCTTTTCCCATTTGCCAATTACCGGATGCTCAATGCGAATGAGGTGGCTGGCAGCCGGAAGTTCGTAGGTATGCTTTACGTTCGTCTCTTTTTCGCGCAACTCACCATCGATATAAATGGAACCATACGGTCGCACGAGAATGCTTAATCTACCAATGTGAGCCTTAAGTTCTTTCCGAACATTGCTTGCCCCTTTGGCTTCCACGGTGGCAGAGGTTGTATAATCTTCATATCCCTCTTTCCGAAGCAAGATTTGGTGCACACCAACTTCAATTTCTTGACTTTGATAAGGGGTTTCCCCGATCTGCCGGCCGTCCAGGTAAATTGTGGCGCCTGATGGCTGAGATGTGATGTTAAGGCCTCCTAATGATTCGATCAGTTTTGCCTCAATCTTCCTGATCTGCCCCCTGCTTACATTTAGGGTCGTCGAATAATCCCGGAAGCCCTGGCGGCGGACAACAATTCGATAAATTCCGGGTTGGACAGTATTATTTTGGTACGGCGTATTTCCCAAGAGCACATCATTCCAAAAGATTACAGCATCGGAGGGATCCGACGTTATCGACACTCCCCCGGTTATCGGCGGACCGGGAATCCTGTTCAATCTATAGGTTAACGGAGAATTATCTCCGGGTGCTAAGCGGAATTGATCTTCTCTGGATTGATATCCCTGCGCAGAGATTTGTATCTTATGCTCGCCCACACGCAATGCTAAACCGGCAAGGCGAGCGGGACTCTGTCTTTGACCATCCAAAAGAACTTCCGCGATGGAGGGATCGATTCGAATAGATACTCTTGCAATCCGTTGTAGCCTAAACGACAGATGCGCAATGCTATCTTCTTTCACCGCAATCGTGGTATCAATCGGAAAATGTTCCATCGCCTGGATGTGAAGGGACGCAGTTCCTGCCTTAATTGGAAGGTCACTGAGGGGCGAGATGCCTATTGAATCTCCGTCCACGAATATTGACGCCCCTTGTGGATCAGTCGATATGGTGACCGTTCCATTAGCAACGGAGCTAGACGGAGGAAATATCTTATCTTTAGCCCAAAAAGCGGAAATAAGAGCAACCAGAGCTAAAACTGCCAACGGTGCATAGCGCAGGGAACGTCGCTTTTTTTCAAATCCGGTCTCAATTCGATAAATAGACTGTTTCTGGCTAATATGTCTCAGTCTCTTCTTGCCTAAAAATTTAGTGTTGATGTCCGGTTGATTGCGGATGGCGGAAAAAACCGATTCCGAAATGCAAATTCCACCTGGCGCGGCCTCGGTTTCTAATCTGGCCGCGATGTTAACACCGTCACCGATAAGGTCATCTCCCCTCTTAACAACTTCACCTATATGGATTCCAATTCGCGCACGCAGCTTAAAGTTGTCCGGTTGTGTCAGATTAAATTCATGGAAACTCAGGTGAATTTGGACAGCACTTTGTACAGCATTTAATGCTAATGGAAATTCACAAAACAAACCATCGCCCATTTTTCTTAGGACTTTGCCGCCATTCAATTCGACGATTTTAGGTGCGGTGGTTTCAAATTCCCGCAAAAGCTTGTAAGTTTCCTTCTCGTTATCTCCCATCATTCGTGAATAATCCACAATATCGGCAAACATGATTGCCACGAGCTTGCGGCCCGACTCATAGGATGCTTTTTTAGAAACTTTCTTTTCTCTTCTTAGGTCGGCGAGAAGATCATCGAAATGCTGATAGCGGGTCTCATCGTCTTTGTCTAGGGCCTTGGTGACAATGCTTTGCAATCCTTCAGTAACGTCAGATTTGTATCTGGCCAAAGGGTCAGGTTCTTCGTTCATAATGGTGTAAAAAACGGCCTCTTTCTCCCCCTTGAAAGGCAGCTGCCCGGTTATCATCTCATAGAGAACGATGCCGAAAGAAAAAATGTCGGATCGATGGTCAACATTGGCATTTTTGACTTGTTCCGGTGACATATACTGAAGCGTGCCTAAAGTCACGCTTGATGAAGTCAATTCTGTACCTTCTTTCAGCTTGGCCAAGCCGAAATCAAGTATTTTCACTTGACCGTCCTGGTTAACCAAGATGTTCTCGGGTTTGACATCGCGGTGGATGATATCGGCCTTATGCGCCTTACTCAAACCTTCACATATCTGGATCGCAATATCAGTCACCTGGGCGATCGACAGATTTTTGGCATCAATCAATTCTTTTAGTGACCGGCCTTCCACAAATTCCATGGCGATATAAGATCTGCTTTCAAACTCCCCAACTTCAAAGACCGTAACTATGTTGGGATGGTTTAAAGCCGCCGTTGCTTTTGCTTCTCGCCTAAATCTGGCATTGATCTTTTTGTCTGAGGTATATTGCGGCAAAATGAACTTGAGAACAATCTTGCGACTTAGTTTCATATCTTCCGCGAGATAAACTTCTCCCATACCGCCCATCGCGATTTTTTCAAGAATTTTGAAATTAGAAATGGTTTTCCCGATAAAAGGATCAGGCACTCCTGCGTCAGGTATTCGAAATTTCGATGGCTTTCCGATCAATGCAGACTTCAAATTCCGTAAATCTAATAGCAGATCTGTCGCAGTGGGATATCTGGCCTCAGGATCTTTTGCTATTGATCTATCAACGATATGCACTAATTCTTCGGGAGTTTCCAATCGTAATCTGTGTATGGTCTCCGGATTCTCATTCAAAATTGAATAGATGACTGCCTGCTCGTACTCACCCCTGAAAGGAATCTGCCCAGTGATCATTTCATAAAGCACAACACCGAGAGACCAAATGTCTGTGCGTTGATCAACAACATCCCCGCGGCCCTGCTCGGGCGACATGTAGGCCACC
>JAUXJX010000401.1 GCA_030624545.1 Bacteroidota bacterium
GATAAGCTGCGGAAAAAGCGGGTCAACGAGGCGATGATTTCCGAACTTCTCTCTGTCTTGCAGGAATGTGACTTTCAGAGATTTGCCCCTTCCGATTCGCCCGAAAGTCAGATGAAGGAATTCTACGATCGAGCCAGTTCGGCCATTTTGACTATCGACAGGGCAAAGTTAAGCTAAAGATGTCAAGAGCGGGAGAAATAAGTCTTTCTTTTTTGATCCTCTTCGTCATAAGCGCGGCCGCTTTTGCTGATGACCGGACACACAAATTCCAACAGGGCAACGATTCTTACCAGAATGGCGAATATGAGAATGCGGTCGCATCGTATGAAGAAATCCTGGGATCTGGTTACGAAAGCGATGAGCTTTACTATAATCTTGGTAATGCTTATTACAAACTGGGCAAGAACTCCCGGGCAATCCTGAATTATGAAAGGGGGCTTCGACTGCGTCCCAATGATGAAGACATACGTTTCAATCTGCAGATCGCGAACCTCTCTCTTGTTGACAAGATCCCGGCAATCCCGGAACTGTTCTATCTCCGCCATTATCGCAAATTTCGGGATCTTTTTGGCCTTCACACACTGACATTCGTTACCCTTGTCCTGTATTTTCTTTTGTCTGCCACTCTCATAACCTGGATCTTGTCAAGGCGCCTCGCTTTAAGGCGCACCTGGAGGCTGATCTCCATTACTCTTTCTTTGTTTTTTGCGGTCTCTACTTCCCTTCTAGTTTCCAAGATTATTGACTACGAACGCTCTGTGGAGGCCATTGTTATGGCGGAAGAACTGGATGTTCTAAGCTCGCCGAGCGGCAACGGGACCGAGATTTTTACGATACACGGGGGACTAAAAATCAAGATCACGGATCAGCGTGAAAATTGGTACGAGATCCGGCTCTCTGATGGCAAGGAGGGTTGGCTTCCTTCTGAGACCATAGAGATCATCTAATGTAAGCGTTCGCAGGTTCTGCCGAGAGAAAGTCATCTCGGTTTTCTTTCAATATCCCTCGCCGTTCCTTCTAACCAATTAAAGTTTAATGGAAAATTTTTCCCTAATTTGCTACATTTTGCGCGTAAAATCAAATTCTTAACATAACCGATTCTTAAGGAGGATACTAATGATAAGCGCGACAATGGAGAAAGAACTAAACGATCAACTGAAGGCCGAGCTCTATTCTGCAAACCTTTATCTTGCCATGTCCTCGTGGTGCTCCAGTAAGGACTTGAACGGAACTGCCCAATTCTTCAGAAAACAGTCTGAAGAGGAATATCAACACGGCATGAAGATCTATGATTATTTGTTTGAGGTTGGAGCTCGGGCAATCGTCCCTGCGATTGATCAACCGCCATCTAATTATGATTCCTTAGAGGAGATCTTCAAGCAGACCCTGGACCATGAGAAGCATATTACCGAGCTAATCAATAAATTGATGGAACTGGCGAACCAGGAAAAGGATTACCCCACGGCCAACCTCCTGAATTGGTTTGTCGCCGAGCAGGTCGAAGAGGAGGGCATGGTGCACGATATCCTGGCACAGCTTCGCATGGTGGGCACGAGCGGCCAGGCATTGTTTATGATCGACCGGGAGTTGGGAAAGAGAGAGTAGGAAGATTTCCACTGGGTGACAGTAAGGGCAGGTGCAATCGCGCCTGCCCATTTTTTTTGTCCAATTTCCTGAGTACGGGAATAAGACGGTGTAATTCCTAGCGCAGCATTCTCGCCAGAAAAATTCCCAAGAGCAGCCAGATCGGCACGGAGATGATCAAGGACCAGTTGATGCCTCTCAGTAACGAGATGGATTTGGAAAGTCTGTTTCTTTCGAGTCCACGATCGACCTTCACTTTTAGTTCATCAAAGTTGACCGGCTTGGTGAGATAATCGAAGGCGCCGTCCTTCATCGAGCGAACTGCGGAATCGACGGTTGGATACCCGGTAATCAAAATCACTGCAAGGTTGGGATTTACTTTTTTAACCCGCTCCAGGAATGTCAGGCCGTCCATGTTTGGCATGCGAATGTCCGACAAGACCAGATCAATAGGCACTTCGTTGATCTTCTCCAATGCATCCTTCCCATCACGGGCAACGATTGGTAAATGTCCCCACTTGTTCACGACATCTGCAAGCATATCCAGAATGTCTTCTTCGTCTTCAACAATGAGGATATTGTTCATGGCTCCTTCTCTCGCCTGGTTTGAACGGATTTTGTGGATCAGTAAGGTGTTTGACTCTCCACACCAACGTCCTGTTTATGCCAATAGTATCGACCAGATTTTGAATTTGTTTATGAGATTCGCTCTGGTCCAGTCCAATTCTCTTTCACGGGTTTTGCAGGAGTTTGACATTGCTATCATTTGACCGGCAAGGATTATAGAAATATTTTCGAATATCCTGCTTCCGGCATTGAGACCGCAATCGCTCGTGTTGTCTCAAAATAAGATGTAACTTTAGTAGTGGTTTTTGTTTCTTCTTTTTCTTTTTGTTGATATGTGGAGGATAAGTGTAATTCAGGGTCTAGAATCTGTGATGAGAATGTTTGGCTTGATTGACAGAGTTGATGATGGTTGAGATCTTTTGACTCATGGGTTTTTGGATTGTGAATGGGTTCAGGGATTTTAGTTGGTGGCGGGTGGTTTGTTTGGTTGATTCAGAGACATGTTTGGACTCCTGGAGTCTTTGCACGGGCGTTTTGGGCGAATCATATTTTTTGATGATCTTTGAGCCAAGCCGTTATCGCAGTCGAAACCGGGAATGGGGAAAGGCAGGGCGTTTTCGATATTTTGTATGGCACTCCAGCCCCTATTTTGACATGGAGTATTTAACTCAGCTACAAAAAACTGGCTCTTCCGATAGAACAAAGGAAAAAGACGCCATAGGTTTGGGGGCTCAAATGCTAAAAATCGCCCTGGATTTTGACGATGGATTAAATCGCGGGATGTCTGTCAAATCAGTGTTGGCCGAAATGCGAAATAGACCGGATGAATACAACCAACGGTTATTAGCAGCCCTTAATGAAATTGAGATAGAGGATCCTGATAGAATTGTCAAATCTGTATTTGTGAGAGAATTGACAACCTCAATGATCATCGACGAAGATGTTCGTGGCAATGGTGGCGTCATGCTTGTGGCTCGGGGACAGGAGGTCTCTGAGTTTGTGGTGCAATTCCTCCGAAATTATACCCGTGGGGTTGGAGTTGAGGAGCCGTTTCGGGTGATATTAAAGGTAAAGAAATGAAGGGAATCAGTCTGCCATTGTTCTTCCGAGCCCATTTTTGGTGAGAAGGGGGCAGGAACACCACTCGTCTAAATCATTCATCCTGAAATCCTCGATTCCAAAGACTGCCATC
>JAUXJX010000488.1 GCA_030624545.1 Bacteroidota bacterium
CGCGGGAGGGATTGCTGTCGGTGTGCACACCACCCAGTTCGAAATTCGTGATCCCAGGCATGGGCTATTTGAACCCGTACTGACCCTGGCGGCGGAAACCCTGAATGCTATAGAGGCATCCACGGAACAAACATTGATAAGAATTGCCGGAATTGTCGGACCCACCTCGCAGGCGGTTGCAGAAGCAAAGTTTGCTACAGACCAGGGTTATCATTTGGGATTGGTCAGTCTGAGTGCGCTGCGAGGAGCCGCCAATAAAGATCTGATTGATCACCTGAAAGCAATATCCGAAATCATTCCCATCATAGGATTCTACCTGCAGCCCGCCGTTGGGGGCATGATTCTTAATTATGATTTCTGGCTAAAGGCAGTAGAAATCGAGAATCTTATGGCCATAAAGGTTGCCCCCTTCAATCGCTACTATTCGTTGGACGTCATCAGGGCTGTTGTTTCCTCTGGAAAAGAAAAGGAGATTGCTCTTTACACCGGGAATGACGACAATATTGTTTTCGATCTTCTCAGCAGATTTCGATTCACCAGCGGGCAGGGTGACGCAAACGTCCGGATCGTTGGCGGATTATTGGGACACTGGGCTTTTTGGACCAGGAAAGCCGTGCAACTACTCAGTGAAATTCACGATCTCGACCGGCAGCAGGGGGCTGTCTCACCGGATCTACTCATTCTGGCTCAACAAATCACCGACTCAAATTCGGCGATTTTCGATCCGCAACATGATTTCGCCGGCTGCATTTCGGGCATCCATGAGGTCTTGCGCCGACAGGGACTTCTAGAGGGCATTTGGACGCTCAACCCCGGCGATGGCCTGTCTTCTGGTCAGTTGGAAAATATCGACCGAGTCTACTCCGCCTATCCACATTTGAATGACGACGAGTTTGTTCGAGAGCACTTGGATGAATGGCTGAACTAATTCTAACTATTCATTTTTAATAACACCTAAAGTAAGGATCTTCCAGATGAATGTGGCAACCGCGATCAACAAAACGACCATAATTCGGATACCCTCCAAACCATTGCCAGTAGAAGAAACAAGCGCCAGGGAAGTCCAGGCAATGACTTCTTCAGCTACTCAAATCATTGCCCAGGATAAGCCCTCATCCTCGACCGCGGTATTCAGAATGGCTGTGGTGGGAAATGCTGACTCTGTTTTTGAGAAAATCAAAGCCGGGGCGCCGCAAGGAAAACACTGGGCCTATTTTCGGGTCAATTCAGATGGAGCTGGAGAATTGATCGTGTCCCATCCGGCTTTGCTTTATGCTTATACAACACGCCTGGTCGAAGAATGGGTAAATCAACCGGTTTCTATCTTCGAAAACGGAAAATATTATGCAGCGGCCTTCAAATGGCATCGTCCTCTCTTCGACTACTTGCTGACGCAAACCTGGCGCACTGCACGAAATTTTAGCCCTGAAGAGCACATCAAAGAATTGGCCAGAGCGGGGTATACCCATCTGGAAGTGAATGGCCTGGCCATGCCCGTACCTTTTGAAAAAGCGATTCCGGGTGAGTTTTATTCGCAGTTTTATTCTTATTGCGTTGGCCTTGATCAATATGCCTACAGCGAATTGAACAAAGGGATATACCCGGTTGACTATCTGACCGCCAATTTGAATCTGCTGAAAAGATACGCAGGGCTGGGTCGCAAGTATGGTCTGGAACCGGGAATTTTGTGTTTTGAGCCCCGCACTGTGCCCGAGCAACTATTTGAGAAGTACCCGACTTTGCGCGGTGCGCGGGTGGATCATCCGTTTCGCAGTCGCATGCCTCGCTTCACGTTAACGATTGCTCACCCCTTGGTGCAAGAGCACTACCGGGAGTTGATTCAGAAACTTGTACATGAAGTTCCCGATTTGGCGTATATGAGCATCTGGAGCAACGACAGCGGCGCGGGTTTCGAATATACCAGTTCGCTTTACGTCGGACGGAACGGAGGACCATATTTGATTCGTGAATGGCGAACTCATGAGCAGATCGCGGAAGTGGCTGGGAAAAACATAGTCCACTTCTTGAGAATTCTGCGCGATGCTGCTTCTGAAATCAACCCGGACTTCCGGGTGTCTTTACGACTTGAGCCATTCAAAGTAGAACACGACGTTATCATGGGGCATCTGGAGGAACGCTTGGACATAGAGGTACCATCATTGTTGGTGCGCGGTTACGATCTACCCTATCATCATGACAAATATGCGGATATTCCAGGCGTTGCCGGCAGCGTGCAGCATATCCACATGGAAGGTCAGGAAAAGGAGTTGATCGAAGAACATCAGACCAAAGGCGTGGGTTCGCATCTAATTTACTCCCAAGGTAACGGCTATAATTTTGAGCCGCTGGTGGGAATTCCTTATCCCTGGATGTTGCATCAAAAACTGCAGGCCATGTCAGACAGCGGCGTAGAATATGCGGCAAATTTGGGTGGATTCACGCCTTCCCAACTTGCGCCGTACCATATCAACCAGGAAGTAGTCCGGGCTTACATGCTGGACCCCACCACGCGAATTGATGAGTTCATTCAACAAAAGGCGATAGATTGGGTGGGCGAAGAATCAGCAGGCAAGCTGGTCGAAACCTGGCGGCAAGCGGATGAGGCCATTCGATGGCTACCGCCATTGCCACTGTATTCTGTTTTTGGATTTGTCTGGTTGCGTGTTTGGGTGCGCCCGATTGTGCCGGATCTGCACGCCATCCCGGAAAATGACAGGCGGTATTATGAGGACTACATGGTGAGTACAACCAACAACACCAATCTCGTAGACCTTGGGCGCGACGTTTTGTTCGATCTGATCACCCGGGAATATGGCGAAAAGTTCGTCGAGCGCGTGGATGAGAATGTACATGACCGGTTGAGCGCCGCAATCGTAATGGCAGAGGAAA
>JAUXJX010000078.1 GCA_030624545.1 Bacteroidota bacterium
GGCGGCATGAATTCTCCCCAACCAGGCTGCAACCTTTTGGCGTTTGTCTGGGTTGCCCATGGGATGAATTTCAGGGCTTTCTTATAGTGTTCCGAATTTTTTGGCGTCATTGCAGATTACCTGATTTGAAGTTTTGATGATTTCTCAATGAAACACCGAATAAGACCCGACCTCGTCGGCTAGGTCGAAATACAATGAATGTGGCTGCTCAGCTTTCAATTATTACAGTTTTTTTTCTGATGCCAACTATCCCTCAAACAACAAGCGCAGTGAAGCCGTCTTATAAGGATCCACAGAAAATTGAAGAAGATGTTGGTTCTTGACCTCTACAGCGTCACCGTCACGTTCATTGAGCTGCGTCCAAAGCGCTTCCTTCAATTTGTAAGCGGAATTCAACTCACCGCTTATTTCCCTTGCTGTGGGATTGTAGAATCGTAGAATATAACCGGAACCGTCTTCCGCAGGCTTGAAGGTAGATACAACCAGAGATGATGGTGACAATGTCATACCAAATTGATCGAGCTGAATTTGCGGATTGCCCCCCCGCCTCTGCGCTCGAAAAGGAAACAGAAAAGCCTCTATCTGTTCATTTACGTAGCCATACTCAGTAAATTCAGTTGCTGAATGCGGAATAATGGCATATCGAAAGGTATGAACGCCACGGCATTGTGCCTCCGGTGTTTCGGTAATCCAGCCAGCCTCTCCACCCGGCCGGGTAAGCAGGTCACCGCCGGAAAGGCGCCCAACACAACGTAGAAGTGTTATTGCTAATGTGCCCGGATCTTCTGTCTTTACTTCATATTCGGGCAGGCCTTCCGTTGCAACGGTAAGACCTCGATTGCCATCGAGAATCGTAACGCATCGCTGCATGGGGTGCACCACCGTCGGCATTTCGATGGTGAAATCTTCCGGGTTTTCTACTGGGTGATGTTCGCGTTTTGTGATGCAGAATTGGCCGTCAGCATAGCTCGTACAGGTTTGAAATTTTGCGGGAAACAAAACACGCAACCGGTGGTCCTCGGCTGAATTCTCAACTCTGGTTTCGCATTCTATCCATGGCTGATTGTGATACAAGCTGACTTTGGTGGAAATGGGCAAGTCGATCATTTCTGATGTCCGGCTCTGGCGCGAACCTTTCAGATACGCAGGAAGCTTCAAGTCAAAGCGGATTGCCAACGCCGCCCGCAATGGGCCGGATTCAATCAAGCTGATTTCCGGCTTTGCACTCTTCGAACTGACAATAAGGTCTTCAGCAGGATGAGAGTAATTGTATTCGTCGCCTGCGTCACCTCCATCCTCGAAAAGCAGAAAGCTGGTGAAGCTTTGACCATTACGTTTATCGTGAACCTGCAAAGAGCCGTTGGCTTGCGCCTCAACCTGCAGATAGTCATTTTCCACATAGGCTTCACCGGTCCGCAGGCTGGAAGTATGGGTCGGCAATCGATCCGTATTCTCTACACGATAGTAAGCAAATCCCAGTCCCGGCACATCCTTGGCATCCACAAGTATATGAAACCGCTCGACCAATCGCTTGGAAGGATAAGAATAATCGCTGTAGCGAAGGCCATGTCCCTCGGTTTCGTGGTGGAAAATCTGGAATGGAATATCCTTTCCTTCCGAATCCATGATTCTGAAACCGGAGATGAGGGGCTTTATCGGTTCCGGATGAACATTTGGGTTTAGGCCCACCAAGATTTTCTGCCGGAAGAATTCTATCTCGGCCTCGACCGGGGAACTTGTTGTGCGCAAAACGGGGTTGAAAATAAGAATGTTCTCCGGGCCTTCCCATTCGTCAGCGTAAAGATGCCGCAGAGATTTTTCGATAACGGTATCCCCAATTTGCCGGCATTTTTCAAAACGCGTCATCATTTCTCGATGTACTTGATCCACGCTGCAGCCACAAATTGAATCGTGAGGGTGGTTCTGCAAAAGGATTTTCCAGGCCTGATGCAGCATGGGCTCTAGATTCTCGCGACCAACCAGCGCTGCCCAAATAGCCATTGGTTCGGAGTAATGGGTAAGCAGCTTTTCGCAAGCATGGTTGGCCTGTTTGAGATACATCCGCGATGAATAAATGCCTGACTGTATGGCAAATGCGTAGCGAAATCCCCAACGAAGCTCGCCCTCAATCAGACGAAGGGGGACATTCTCTTTTTCCAGATAATCCTTCAGCGCGTGGACATATTTGGGAAGGCTGCTGTGAATAAATGTCCCGCCGCAACCATCTGTCATCACCCGTAAAGCTTCCGGCAGGTATGGCTCCGGAAAATGGTGGTCACCGCCATTCATACAAAGTCGATGCGGCGTGGTCGCCCGGGGATCCAATATGGATTTGAGTTCTTCGCCTTTTTGTCGAAAGGCTTCAGTGCTATTCGCTCCGACATAAGCATCGCCATAGCCGTTTGGCGGCAGGTGAATCATCAACACTTCGGAGTCGTCGGGAGAGCGCCAGCGATATTCCGACTTTTCCTGACCTGGCTCGCCGCCAAAACCCCGGAAAACGATGGCTGTATCCATGTCAAATCCGCGAAGGATGGCAGGCAACATGGCAAGATGTGCAAAGGAATCGGGAATGTAGCCGATTTGCATAACCGATCCGTATGGTTCCCCAGCCTTTCGGCCAAAATGAAGATTGCGGATGGTTGACTCGCCAGAAACGAGAAACTCATCCGGAAGGATATACCACGGACCTATTGATATCCGTCCTTCCTGTACCAGACGACGCAGCTCAGCTTTGCGTCCCGGCATGATCTCAGCGTAATCCTCCAAGACAATAGTCTGGCCATCCAAGGTGAAATGCTTATAATCGTGATTATTGGCAAAGATGTCGAGAAGGGAATTGATCATATCGACGAGATCGAGACGGAAGGTCTCATAAGACTTGTACCATTCGCGATCCCAATGAGAGTGGGAAATAAAGTGATAGGTTGGATGCAAGAATGACCTCTGATTGAGCGTGATGGAGTCAGTCTGTATTATTCACAAAAATCTCTGGCAAAGACACTAAGGCGCCGCCAGAATATTAAAGATATAAGAGTTTTTTTAGTTCTTTGCGCTTTTGCGCGAGTGAATTATTCATGTTAGTTTTAATCATGGCATGATCCTAACCCGCCGCCGCAAGCATCTGCCGCACAAGCCTCAGATTTTGCTTTGATTTTTCTATGAGCGGTAAGCAGTGGGTTTCAATTGTCACGTGTTCCACCGGCCGGTCTTGCATGATTGCTTTGAGTTGCCCCTGCCAGTCAACAGCGCCTTCTCCGACAGGGACGCATTCTACTAAGGCGCCCTTGACCGTATCCTTGATATGCAGATTGCCAATCCATTTCTTAATTGCATGATATCCGTCGGGGAAAGGCACTTCCTCGGTGCCGACCGAGTTTCCGGGATCCCAATTGGCCCGCAATGCCGGGGAATTTACCGCTTCCAGAATTCTTGCCGTATTCGCACCGCTATCGCACCAGAATTCCGGCTCATTTTCGACGGCAATGACCAGTCCTTGCTGCTGGGCTGATTCGGCAACGCGCCCGAATAATTCAACTACACGTTGTTCGTCATCAGGACTATCGTCCTTCGATCTGTGGAAGCCAAAAACAATGACCATGTTGGAGCCAAATCTCCGGGCGAGGGTGTAGGTCTGAGGCAATGTCTCGTCGAGTTCACGGTCAAGAAGAGATTGGTCCTGCAAGGTTCCTTTAAAAGTGCCGGGTGAAAGGGCTGTTATGCGTATCCCGAATTTGTCTTTCAGTTCCAGAATGCAATTGATCTGCTGTTCATCAATGGTTGGAATTCGACGTTCCCCGACGACTCGCAATTCATAATCATATATTCCCCAAGATACTCCAATTTCAACGGCCTCTTCTACATCAGAAGAAATTTCGTCAGTAACAAATCCGATTCGCATGGTCCTCAAAGCTTCTTTGCGGCGTCTACGGCTGCCAATACCTTGTCAACCTCGTTAAAAGAGTTATATATATGCAGTGAGATCCTTATGCCATTGAGACCGCCTTCGTAGATACCGCGGGTTCGAAGTTTGTATTCTTCCCACAAAAATGACTGTAGGTCTCCACGATCAACGTTCTTCATGCGAAAGGTGATGATTGAGCTCTGCTCATCCGGATGTTGAGGAGATAGTACCTCCACGCCAAGATCGTTCAATCCTTTTTTCAACGCAGTTCCCATGGCATGAACCCGGCCCCACACATTCTCCATCCCAATACTAAGTAGAAATTCAATTGACGCGCCGAGCCCAACAAACAATGGCGTGCTCACGGTGCCATATTCATAGCGTTGGGCGGTAGGATTTAAGTGAACCTCGCCGGTCACCATATCGAAATGGCCGGTGTTGGAATAAGCACCTACCCATTCAGCCCGGATCACGTCAAGCATGTCTTTGCTGACATATAACAGCCCCGTTCCTTTTGGACCAATTAGCCATTTGTGACCACTGGTGGCATAAGCGTGACAGCCGATATCATGGACGTCCAATGGCATCATTCCGGCCGATTGGGCGCCATCAATGAAATACCACAGATTGTTAGCCTTTGCCAGATTACCGATCTCCTTAACAGGCAATACTTGTCCTGTTGCAGTCGTGACGTGTGAGATACTCAATGCTCGGGTTTTCTTGGTGATTAATTCCTCTATTCGATCGATGTTTTCCTGTGCCGACCGCATCGAAGGCTCGAAGACCTTCATCACAATGCCCTCACGCTTTTGACGGATGAGCCATGCGACGGTATTGCCGACGTGCTCATGCGTAGAGGTGATGATCTCGTCCCCTTTTTGCAAAGGCAGGCCGTTGCAGACAATGTTAACGCCTTCGGTCGTGTTTCTCGTATATGCAACTTCTTCGGGGTCGCATCCAAATATTTTGCCAGCCTTTTTCTTGATCGAATGCCACAGTTCCTCGCTGTGTCCGGTTTCCGAGATGCGTTCCAGCTCATCTATTCTTGATTGCAGTGCATGGATGGAAACGTAGGGGGAAGCGCCAAGCCCGCCTGTATTGAGGTAAATGCGATCGTGTGTCAGCGGAAAGTGTTCGCGCACGATAGACCAGAATTCTTCATCATGCGGGTCAATTTTATCACTTATGGTGGGTAATGGTGGCGAGGCATCGAGAGACCTTGCGGAAGAAACTGACGAAAGACCCATTAATCCCGCAAGGCTCTGTGTAGTAGTTTTTAGAAAATGCCTTCTCTTCATTGGTGGAATTGCCTGTTCAATTAGGTGCGATGTCGCCTTTTCCGGAACACAAAGATACATCAAAATTATGTGATATACAAACAGCTAAGGCCCGGACCAGCATCAGCCATAAATATCAAGTTGAGTTGAAAGAATAGGCCCACGGAGAGTGACGAAAATACAGAGAGATGGGTGAATGTCAATTGTGAATTTGATTATCAAAGTTATTGCTGCCGCCACCCTAATTCTTTGCATAATTAGCTGTTTTTATTTGTATTGCCTGCAGAGATCAAACCGATCAAATTTTGTTGTGTTGATAAGTTTGGAAGGTTTCGCAAGAATTCATTTACGGCAAGCATTACCGGGATGCGTCCGAAAAAAGTTCATTCACTTTTCCAGCCATTGCCTCGCCCAGTTTCCTGTGTGCCTCGGCATCGAGATGAACGCCATCAATTTCACTGCTACCTACGACGGTCGAAGCATCCAGAAAGAAACATCCCATTTCATCGGCAAAATATTTATAGTGCCTGGAGAATTCCTTAGATTTTTCGATTGCATCGGGAAAAGCGGGTGCTACCTCTTCAGGAAGTTGCCCAATATGAGGAGGAGCGACCAGGAGAGTCTGTGGCTTGAATCCATCCGGGCCGGTCAGGCTGTTATTGACAATTTCAACCAGGGCATCAGCCCCTCTGGCAATATCGTACGCGGAAAGACCGAAGACATGGTTCAGATCGTTTGTACCGAGCATGATTATTACGAGATCGATTGGGGCGTGAGTCTCCAGGAGAGGAGGGAGGAGCCTCTTGCCATTTCTATTATCGCTAAGAGGATCATCCCAGACCGTGGTTCTGCCGTTGAGTCCCTCTTCGATAATCCGAAAATCGGTTCCGAGCCTGTTTTGGAGGACACCAGTCCATCGTACCTCATAGGGATAACGCTCACCGCTACCGGGAATGCTGCCCCAGGTATTCGAATCACCATAACAGAGGACAACTTTCATTTATCTTTCCTTTTGCTAGCGCCGGCAGAACACAGACTGGTATTTAAATATCAATTCTAATCAATTGAAAAGCAATAAAAGGCGACCGATCGAACCCGAATCAGATCATATTTTTTTCATTTTTGAATTATTCTTGTTTATTGGTGGCTCATTTTGCACTTTTTATCATAATATATTGCAGACTACCAATTTAAATTCGCAGCTGGGTCAGTGGTTTCTTATCAGTAGAACCTTGCAGCCTTTATGAAATTTCAGCGCTTCGCCGGCAATCCAATCATACCTCGAACCGGGGGCACGTTTTACTCCGTTCATTCAGCCAATCCGGACATCCTGCTGTTTCGAGACAGATATTTCTTCTATTTTCGTGGTCAGGGAAAAGACGGCCATGATCAAATAGGAGTTGCATATGCCAGCCCACAAGATTTCGATGGCATCCATTGGCGGATGTATCCGGGAAATCCCATCATCCCAGTGAGCCAGGATCCTTCCGATTTTGACTCAGGTTACATCCTCGATCCGGCCGCAATCGAATTGTATGGAATAGTCTATTTGTTTTTCACCGCACATCGTATTGATTGGAAGGATTGGGACATCCCTTCTTACATTGGGCTTGCGATCTCTGAGGACGGTATCCGTTTTGAAAAACACGCGGGCAATCCCATCATTGTCGGAACCGAACCAGAGGTTGTGCTGCACGAAGGCCGTATCTATCTCTTCTTTCAACGCAAGACTGCCGATGGGTATTTTCAAATATATTACAGCCAGAGTGACGACGGAATTCACTTTTCGGAGGAGCCGCCACACCTCGTTTTCGGCCCATCGAAGCAATCTGGTACTTTTGATCAATTCAGCATTTCAACCATCCGGATCTGGGCAGAAGGGGATTTGTTCTATATGGCCTACGGGGGTTGTGATCGATATTTTGACTACCCCGGCGCAATAGGATTGGCGCGTTCACATGATCTGAGGAACTGGGAGCGATATCCGGGTAATCCAATTCTGGAGCGCGGCTTACCGGGTAGCTGGGACGAGGGCGCATTATGGTTTGCAACCATTCTCAAGGTAGGGCATACCTATTATCTGTGCTACGAAGGCACGGGGACGGGGCTTGGGTCGGAAACGCCGGAAGCCAGGAAGGCGTCCCGGCTGTGCAGGGAAGAGGATTATGGAGGCTATGCAAAAACTTCTTTTTCGCAAATAGGGCTGGCAACATATGAAGGGCGCGTGCCAGAGTGGTAGATCGGTGAAACGCAAAACGGCAAACGTGAATGAGTTATGTAAATATTAATGGATACGAGGACACAGTCCGGCATATTCTGCAACCAAAATTAAGAAATCCTTTTCCCACAAAGAAAAGAGGAGAAATAAATGTCAAGTCAAATCCGCTCTTTTGTCTATTGTTTCATCTTTGTGATTCTATTTCCCACACTTGCCGTCAGCC
>JAUXJX010000392.1 GCA_030624545.1 Bacteroidota bacterium
CCAGCCGAATGGGAAAGTCCGACCGATTGACAACACTTGCTGTAATGTTTAAGTTGCCTCCCGGGGTTGCGGAAAAGTCTTCGGCGATGGCTTCCAGCCAAAGTCCGGCAGACGACCGAATCACCTCAAGCAGTTCCTTCTTTTTTTGTTTTACCCAGTAACCATCGTCCAGTTCGCTCGCCTTGTTATGGGCCTTCAGGAGGGTTGGCAGAATCGCGGACGGTTTGTTGCGATCATAAGAACGAATCGCTTCGTCAATGATAGCAGCCACTTCCCTGCCCCCTTTGACCCTGTTCCATGTGAGATCGATGCCATCGAACAGGTCTCTCTCAGCCGCGTCGCCTGACCTATGTTCAAAATAGTCTATCCGTTCGCCGCGGCGGCTTGACGCCCCAAATCCCTGGCTCTTGTGCATGCTGCGGCTCTCCGCCGCGATTTCGGTATAAGACTTTCCCAACAAAGGATTGTAAGTACCCAGATCGGCGCCAATTAGCCCCGCTGACTCGGAACCCGGGTTATTCTGTCCTCTTCGCCAGGCATTCCAAACGATCCTCTTCGGCTGCCAGGGTTCGACATATTTGAGCTGATTGGGATATCTGGAGGGATCACCAGCCGCATGAAAGGCATCCTCTGCCAAAATGGCGGAAGCGCGGTGATGGCCGTGGCCGCCCATTTCGGGCGTGAACCTGGTGATTATTACGTCCGGCCGAAACTTGCGGATGATCCAGACCATGTCGGCTATGATGTTGTCTCTCCCCCAGATTCGAATCGACTCTTCGGGAGATTTGGAGTAACCAAAATCGATGGCGCGGGTGAAGAACTGTTCGGCGCCGTCAATTCGCCGGGCCGCCAACAATTCCTGCGTTCGGATGACGCCCATCAGATCACCCTTTTCCGTTCCTATCAGATTCTGGCCTCCGTCGCCGCGGGTGGTGGAAAGGTATGCCGTTCGCACCAGCCGCTCGCTGGAGAGATAAGACAACATGGCCGTGTTTTCGTCATCCGGATGTGCGGCCACGAAAAGCGCGCTTCCCAGCACATTCAATTTTCGCAGCGCCAATTCCAGCTCTGCGGCATTCATGATTTTGGCCGGCTGGGTGAATGAAGATGTGACGGAAATAAGAAGGGCGATTAATATCAAAGGAATTGGTGATATTTTTCTCATAAGCCGATGACTCCGTTATAGGCCATAGCCACAAAGACACAAAGGCACAAAGTAGATGAAAACATGAGAAGGAAGATGGTGAAGTTCACTTGGTGCCCTGGTGCCTTTGTGGCAAGATTTACGTAACAAATATTGTTTTATACGACTGCAACACTCGATTAGGTTTCATCTATTCCATTTCGCCGATCATGTAATAAACGGAGAAATTCATAAATTGGCAAATGGAAATTTGGCCTATTCTACATTTTTTTTGCAAAACGTTTAATAGATCGCTTTTTCTTGGGAATTCTCCTGATCATATTTGTGGTGGCCCTCCTTCGACTTGGCTCAGGTCACATCGGCATTCGGTGTCCCTCGGTGTTAGATTCATTGCATCACACCACCCGCTCCTTCCACTTACCCCGCCTGAAAAGGATGACCCCAACAACGCCCAAAAGCGATTCCGCCAATACGATAGCGACATAAACCCCTAATTCGTCAAAACCTAATTGTAGCGCCAGGGCATATGCCAAGGGTATTTCAAACAGCCAGAAGCAGAAAAAATTAATTTTCGTCGGAGTAGCCGTGTCGCCCGCGCCGTTAAAGGCCTGGATCATGATCATGCCGTAGGCATAAAACACGTAGCCATAGCTGATCACCCGTAGACATTTTGCCCCGATCGAAACGACTTCCGGCTCGCTGGTAAATATCCGGACCAGAAACTCCGAGAAAGTAATGAAAATCACTCCAACTCCGGCCAGGAAAATCATATTAATGATGGCGGATATCCAAACCGATTTTTCCGCCCGGTCCGGTTTCTTTGCGCCTAAATTTTGCCCGACCAGCGTTGCCGCCGCATTGCTCATGCCCCAGGATGGCAGTATGGAAAAGATGATGATGCGAATCGCAATGGTGTAGCCGGCCAGCGCTTCACTGCCGAAAACAGCCATGATTCTCACCATGCCGACCCAGCTCGACGTGGCGATGATGAACTGTCCGATGCCGCCGAGGGAGAGACGCAGCAGCCGTTTCATCACTGCTATGTGCAGCCTCATATGATTTCTGGCGATATGAATCCTGCCGGATTTGCGCTGCAGCGTATAAAGCTGAAGAATCACGCCCGTTCCGCGGCCGATGGAGGTCGCAATGGCAGCGCCTTTTATGCCAAGTTCCGGGAATGGGCCCAGGCCCAAAATCAGGCAAGGGTCCAGCACAATATTGATGCCATTGGCCAGCCACAAAACGCGCATGGCCACGGCGGCATCGCCAACGCCGCGGAAAATCGCATTGATGATAAAGATCAGAATGATGACCACGTTGGTGCCCAGCATGATGGCCGTGTACACATACCCCGAGCTGACGATTTCCTCTGAAGCGCCCATCAATTGCAGCAGGTTGGGAGCGAAGAAAATCCCCAAACCCATAATGGGCAACGACACCACAAACCCGACCCAGATGGCCTGCACGGCCGCAACCGACGCGCCTTCCTTATCTTTTTCTCCGGTGCGGCGGGCGACCATGGCCGTGGCCGCCATGCTCAGACCGATGCCGATGGCATACACAATAGTCAGCATCGATTCGGTAAGACCCACCGTCGCCACTGCGCCCGGTCCGAGTTTAGAGACGAAGAAGATGTCCACCACTGCAAAGACGGATTCCATCATCAGCTCCAACACCATGGGAATGGAAAGCAGCAAAATGGCCCGGCCGATACTGCCTTCGGTAAAATCCCGCTGGCTGCCGGCGATGGATTCGCGGATGTCTTTCCAGAGTTGTTTAAAACGACTGGATGCCTGATTCGATTCTAAAGCAAGAGATTTTGCCGGATTGTTCTGTTCCTGATCCATGATTGCGTTTCTGAAGTTAGCATGGTTTCGTTGTCAACTTAGTACCTAAAAAAGTACCGATTAAAAAATAAAATTGAATTTGTATATCTTTGAAGACTTTGAAGATGGAAGGGAAATAATTCGCGATTTGAAGTGGGGAAAGGGTTGCCATCACTCGGATGGCGGGATGGCTTGCTTATATACTCAACATAAAAAAACGCGAAATATCAACCTTCCTTCTTAACAAGGACGGTTGTGATGACTAGCATTGGCTCACTCCTTGATGTTTGATTTGTAAAATTGGTTATTAACTGTAGCAATAAAAATGGGGAGGTGCAAGGGAAAGTTTGTTGGGCGGGGCGGATTGGATTAACGATCCCGTCATAAGCTGTTTGATCCAGGAAAATAATAGGGTGCTCGATATTCTCC
>JAUXJX010000262.1 GCA_030624545.1 Bacteroidota bacterium
CATCTTCCTAAGAAAACGGAAAGAGAAGGAGTTAAATTTTCCTCCACTCTTCAAATTGCGGACCTTTCAGTTATCGCGAACCAAACAAAGATCGTAACGGTAGGTGATTTTCGTGTTGCTGATATGGCCCTTGGTGGCGAAGGCGCACCGTTAGTACCTTTCTTTGATGCCCTCTATTTTAACCACCCCCAAAAGAATCGGATCCTATTAAATATTGGCGGGATTGCTAATCTTACAGCATTGCCTGCCGCGGCGATTCCTGAAAATGTAGTCGCCTTCGACACAGGCCCCGGCAATGTTTTGATCGACATGTTGGCCCGGCGATTTTTCGAAAAGCCTTTTGATGAAGACGGTTTGATTGCGAGACAGGGAAAGGCTCATCCAGGATTGTTGGAGCTATTGCTTGCTGAAGAGTATTTTTATGTTTCTCCGCCCAAGTCAACCGGACGAGAGCTTTTCGCCGGACCGGTTTTAGAGAAAATCCTAACAGAGATCAAGAATAAGAAAATTGCGCCCCAAGACGCACTGGCCACCATTACGGAGTTAACTGCCAGAACGATATTCGAAGCAACCCAGAAATTCCTGGATGGAAGTTCGACGTGGGACGAATTAATTATTAGCGGAGGCGGAGCGGACAACCGATTCCTGGTAGAACGTCTGAGAGATCATTTCAGTTTTACACGAGTTATCAAATCTGATGAAGTAGGTATTCTCGGAGAAGCGAAGGAGGCCGTTTGTTTCGCGGTGCTTGCTTATCAAACGCTTCAAGGATTGCCCGGCAATTTGCCTTCTGTTACGGGTGCGAGCCAGAAAACGGTTCTCGGGAAGATTTGCTTTCCGTATTTATGAATGGTTGAGTCAATACCAGGAGTGAAAAATCTAAAATGAACGTGTGCATATTCGAAGATGAGGGATTCAAGAATTTACTTCCTCTGACTTATACCAGGCCTGCCTTTGAACTGAGATGCGGTATTTTCACGTTACGTGAGAAAATCCAACGATTATTCCCTGATTTTCCAGTTACAGTATTATGTCGTGATTCTCTTGCGGAAGTTGTTCGAGAGGAAAACCTTGCTGTCAATGTCAATACCCTGGTTGACGACGATCACATTTTTGTTAACGGTCGCGCCCTCATTGATGGGCAGTGGCTGGCAAAAATCGATTTGGCGAAGGAAGCCATGTACTGCCAAGAAAAAGAAATAGTAATAGCCGTACTTAAGAAGGAAGCCTTAGAAACTCTTCGGCGGAAAATAGGTCAACCGCTTACGACGGAAGACTTTGGGCACTTCAATAGATTTCCCGCAACGGCGACACTTTTGAATTATCCCTGGGATCTTATTCACCACAATTCGGATCAAATCACATCCGATTTCGAGCTGCTGGAATCAGCCGGAGTGATTGACGGGGAAATTCATCCCCACGTTTCACTAATCGAGAGAAAAAATATTTTCATCGCCCAGGGAGCGTCAGTAAAGTCCGGCTCTGTTCTGGATGCTGAAATGGGGCCTATAGCGATAAGTCAAGGTGCGAAAATTTTTCCCAATGCCACAATTATTGGCCCCGCATTTGTCGGAGAGAACAGCCTAATTAAAGCTGGCGCAAAAATCTATGAAGGCACATCGATTGGTGAGTATTGCAAAATAGGCGGTGAAGTGGAAGAGTCGATTATCCATTCATATAGCAACAAACAGCATGATGGGTTTCTGGGTCATTCCTACTTGGGACAGTGGATTAATCTCGGCGCGGATACGAATAATAGCGATCTTAAAAACAACTATGGCAGCGTTAAGGTGCAACTTTATGGCAGGACAATCGATACACATTCTCAATTTGTGGGAGCCATGATCGGAGACCACGCGAAAACAAGCATTAATAGCATGCTAAACACAGGAACAGTAATCGGGCCATTTTCAAATATTTTCGGTGGCGGATTTCCGCCCAAATATGTTCCGGCATTCTCATGGGGAGGCTCAGACGGCTTTGAGGAATATGATTTTGACAAAGGCATGGAAACCGCAGACCGGGTAATGAAACGGCGCAATAAAAATCTGTCTCCGCCTCTTCTTGCATTGTATCGTTCCATATTTGAAATGACCCTGCCGGAGCGAACTAGCCGCTAGCCGCCTTTATGGTGGAATTTACTTAGGGAATCCTCTATTTTCTGTTTATATTAATGTAAGGATTTCGGTCAACATAAGGAAGATGGGAGCCGGGTACACCGGATAACAGAAGCGTGTTTTGTGTTTCTTCGAAAATTTTCTTGGGTTTCTTTATCCTTTTGGTTTTGAATTTTAGCTTTCTACAAATTGCAGAAGGGCAAGACTCGAAGAAACATTCAGCGCTGGAATCCATAAGGGGAGAACTCAAGAAATACCGGGAAAAGCTAAGACAGCAGCAGCAAAAAGAGACGTCCACGTTAGATTTACTTGAGCAAGTTAACACAGAAATAAATCTATTACACAAGTTTGTAGGCCAACTCAAGAGAGAAGAAATTGGACTTAGAGGAAGTATAATTCAAAGTAACCAGGAGATTCTTCGCCTTCAAGATGAGTTTGAAACGGAAAAGGCCATATATGCAAATCGCATTGTTAATTATTACAAGCACGGACATCTAAGCGACCTCGAGATTTTGCTGTCTTCCAAATCATTCAACCAGGTCCTGATCTGGCTAAAATACAGTAAAAAGATTGCTGAGGCTGACAAAAGACGCATGCAGAACCTACTTGAAAGAAAAAATGAGATTGAGCAAAGCAACAGGAGAAGAAGAGAGAAGCTTGCCGAACATGAAAGAATTCTTGCGGAAAAGTCCGAAGAAGAATCTAAGCTCAAATCGAGGCGAGGGGACAAGGAGAAATTTCTCGCTCAAATTCGCAGTGATGAAAGACTTTTTACTCAGCTAATTGAGCAATACAAACGTGAGGCCAGAGAGATGCAGCGATTGGTCCAAGAAAGCGAAGCCGAAAGGCTGGGATCGCCACGACGGCCGCCCCCGGGCAGTAATTTCGCAAGCATCAAAGGAAAGATGGTATGGCCTGTCCACGGGAGGATAATCACCAGTTTTGGAAATGTAAGGAACCCGGAACTGGATACTTCTTATCCATATGAAGGAATTGATATTCAGGCCCAATTTGGCGATGAGGTCCAGGCAGTTTACCCGGGAGTCGTAACAGTGATTACTTGGCAGCGAGGCAGGGGAAACATTGTCATCATCAATCATTTTGGTGGTTACTATACGGTGTACACGCATCTCTCTGAGTTTCTCGTCAATGTTGGCCAGGAGGTGGAAATGGGGGAATTGGTTGGGCGCGTTGGGGAATCCGGTTCAATTTCTGGGCCGGTCCTACATTTTGAAATCTGGGAGGGAGGCACGGCTGTTAACCCTGAAAACTGGTTGGAAAGGGGCAGTAAAGTTGTCATCCGCTAATTGTGATTCGCCAACGATTCAATTCCCAAAGCTAAAGTAGAAACCGGATGAGTGATCTGTTTGGCCATACTAATATAACGCATAACTCGCAAAGAAATGCGGCCAGTGCTTCTGTGGTTGACATAGATTTTAGCAGTGTCATCGGGCAGCAAAAAGTCAAATCAATATTAACCCGCGTGATACAAAGAAATTGCTTGGGCAACGCATATCTATTTGTTGGCCCTGAAGGCAGCGGGAAAGATGCGATGGCCATCGAGTTTGCCAAGCTCCTGAATTGTCGCGGGGCAGGCAAGAAACCCTGTCAGGACTGTGCCGCCTGTAGACAAATAGGAGCCCTAACGCATCCTGATTTCCAGTTCGTTTTCTCTGCTCCCAAGGACCTGAAGGAAGCGGATCATATTCAACACATTCGGAAGCTGGCAGAGAACCCCTATGTGTCCTCTGCTTATTCTTCCACGACAGAAATATTGATTGACAAAATTAGAGAACTGAAAAAGGTTTCCAACCTTAGGCTCTATAATGCTAAAGTCAAGGTTTTCATAATATCCGAGGCCGAACGAATGAGAAACGAGGCGGCCAATTCTCTGCTGAAACTGCTAGAGGAACCCCCGGAAAATTTGACACTCATCCTGACCACATCAAGAATAGACAAGCTACTGCCAACGGTCATTTCTCGCTGCCAGGTCATCAAATTTTCGCCCTTGAGCAGAGAAGAGATCAAAGGAAGGTCAATTAGCGAAGGCGTCGATGAAGAACGAGCGGAAATTCTATCTAGACTTTCCATGGGGAATTACCGCAAAGCTCAGGAGCTTACTCAAGACGATTTCAATGAAGTGCGAGATCAAGCCTGGCAAGTGCTAATGACTGCCACACTTGAGGACA